>DATJOU010000217.1:0-7754 GCA_035506775.1 Solirubrobacteraceae bacterium
TCAGTGGTTGTCCCGGGCGAGCAGCCTGCGCGCCCGCTCGGCGATGTGGGGAGCGTCGAAGCCGAGTTCCCTCAGCACAGTGGTACCCGGTGCCGAGGCCCCGAAGCGGTCGAGCCCGTGCACCTCGCCGCCGGGGCCCACCCACCGCCACCAGCTGATCCTGGCGCCGGGCTCGATCGCCAGCCTGGCGGTGCACGAGGAGGGCAGGACCTGCTCGCGATACTCCGCGGTCTGGGCTTCGAACAGTTCCATGCACGGCATCGACACGACCCGCGCGCGGCGCCCTTCGCCGGCCAGCTCTTCGGCTGCCGTCAGTGCCTGCGCCACCTCCGCCCCGGTGGCGATCAGGATCACCTCGGGGCCGCCGGCCGCGCCATCGGACGTGGGGGCGTCCCACAGCACATAGGCGCCCTGCTCGAGGCCCTCGGCGGGGCCCGTCACGGCGCGGTCGAGCACGGGAATCCCCTGCCGCGAGAGCAGCAGGGCCACGGGGCCGTCGCTGCGTTCCAGCGCCACCCGCCAGGCGACGACGGTCTCGTTCGCGTCGGCCGGGCGGATCACCCACAGCACCGGGATCGCGCGCAGCGCCGTGTAGTGCTCGATCGGCTGGTGCGTCGGGCCGTCCTCGCCGAGGCCGACCGAGTCGTGGGTCCACACCCACGCCACCGGCAGTTCCATCAGCGCCGACAGGCGCACGGCACCGCGCATGTAGTCGGAGAAGATCAGGAACGTCGACCCGTACGGTTTGACGATCCCGCCGTGGGCGGCCGCGCCGTTGACGATCGAGCCCATCGCGTGCTCGCGGATGCCGAAGGGGACGTTGCGCCCGGCGTGGACCGCCCCGAACTCGCCGGCGCCCTCGAACACCGTCTTGGTCGACTCCACCAGGTCCGCCGCGCCACCCAGCATCGTGGGTGCGAAGCGGGAGAAGGCGGCCATCGTCTTCTGCCCGGCCACGCGGGTGGCGGGTTCTTCGCCGGTGGAGAAGGTCGGCAGGGCCTCCTGCCAGCCGTCGCGCAGGCGCCCGCTCCACGCCCTGTCCCAGTCCTCGGCCATCTCCGGGTGGGCCTTGCGCCAGCGCTGGAAGCGCTCGTCCCACTCAGCCTGGGCATCGGCGCCCGGCTCGCGCAGCGACATGTGCTCGTACACGCTGTCGTCGACCCAGAAGTGGGCGTCGGGGTCGAACCCCATCACGCGCTTGGTGGCGGCCACCTCCTTCTCGCCCAGCGCCGACCCGTGGGACTTGGCGGTGTCGACGGCGTCGGGGGCCGGGAAGGCGATGTGGGAGCGGATCGCGATGAACGAGGGACGCTCGGTTTCTTCGCGGGCCATGTACAGGGCGACACGTAGGGCCTCGAGGTCCTCGGAGTCCTCGATCCGCTGTACGTGCCAGCCGTCGTCCTCCATGCGGGAGGTGTGGTTCTCGCCGTCGAACGACAGCGACGTCGTGCCGTCGATCGTGATGTGGTTTTCGTCGTAGCAGACGATCAGCTTGCCGAGCGCGAAGTTGCCGGCCAGCGACGCCGCCTCCTGGCTGACCCCCTCCATCATGTCCCCGTCGGAGCAGATCACGTACGTGTGGTGGTCGACCACCTCCTCTTTGGGGCGGTTGAAGCGCTCGCCGAGGAAGCGCTCGGCCATCGCCATCCCGACCGCGTTGGCGAACCCCTGTCCGAGCGGCCCGGTGGTGACCTCGACCCCGGGAACGTGCCCGCGCTCGGGGTGGCCGGGGGTGCGGGAGCCCCACTGGCGGAACTGCTTGAGGTCGTCGAGCGAGAGGTCCCAGCCGCACAGGTGGTTGAGCGCGTACTGGAGCATGCAGGCGTGGCCGGCGCTGAGCACGAAGCGATCGCGGTCCGGCCAGGAGGTGTCCTGCGGGTTGACGTTCAGCAGGTCCTGGAACAGCACGTAGCCGAGCGGCGCGAGTGCCATCGCGGTGCCCGGGTGGCCGGCGTTGGCCTTCTGGACGGCATCCATCGCGAGGGCGCGGATGGTGTCGATCGAGAGCTGGGCGATCTCCCGCTCGTGGGCGGCTGGCGCCGCGACCGGACCGCCACTGGCTTGGCGTGTCGCTGCCATCGGTCCGATCCTAGCGTCGCGGGCGGTAGAGTCGGTGGGCCGTGAACGAGCAGTTCTGCGACGTGGGGCGGGGGATCACGCTCTGCTACGAGACCTTTGGAGACCCGGAGCGCCCGACGGCGCTGCTGGTGATGGGGCTCGCCGTGCAGATGCTCGGCTGGCCCGAGGACTTCTGCAACGAGCTCGCCGACGAGGGCTTCCACGTGGTGCGCTTCGACAACCGCGATGTCGGCCGCTCCACGCACGTGCCCGGGGCGCCCCCGACGGCCCGCCAGCTGCTGACCCGCTCCCGCCGCGCCGCTCGCTACACGCTGGACGACATGGCCGAGGACGCCGCCGGCCTGCTGCGCGAGCTGGAGCTCGCGCCGGCCCATGTGATCGGCGCCTCGATGGGGGGCATGATCGCCCAGACACTGGCCGCCCGCCATCCCGAGCAGGTTCGCTCGCTGGTGTCGATCATGTCCACCACGGGCAGGCTCACGGCGGGGCAGCCGTCGCTGCGCCTGTACCCGCTCTTCCTGCGCCGCCCGGCGGAGGGACGGGACGCGTTCGTGGCGCGTATGGAAAAGGTCTTCACCACGATCGGCTCACCCGGGTTCCCGCGCGACCTCGAGGAGATCCGCACGCTGGCGCTGGAGAGCTACGAACGCGACCCCGACCCGCGGGGTCCCGGCCGTCAGCTGGCGGCGATCATCGCCTCGGGAGACCGCACCGAACAGCTGCACGGCGTGCGGGCGCCCACGCTCGTGATCCACGGCAGCTCCGACCGGCTGGTGAGCCCGTCCGGGGGACGAGCCACCGCGCGGGCGATCCCGGGTGCGAGGCTGATGATGGTGAAGGGGATGGGACACGACCTCCCACGGGCGATCTGGCCGCTGCTGATCGACGCGATCGCCACGCACGCACGGCGGGCTGAAGGGGGCGCTGAGAGCCGCCCACCCCTACAGGCCCCCCCGCCGTCTGTTCCGGGCCTGTAGGAGTGGGGTCCCCCCGCGCTCTCTCCCCTGGACTCCCCTACGGCCGCCTGCTGTAGGCGCGCAGGCCTGCCTGGGAGTGTCGGCGCCCGCCCGGGCAGATGATGCGGCGCGACTGCACCTGCACCAGCCAGTGAAGGTCGTGACGGCAGTGAGAGCGGCGGTACGGCCAGCGTCCGTGCAGGACCCTCAGCATCCGCTGTGTCTCGCAGGCGGACGATCTCATCGCCACCCGGCCTTCATTGCTCTGCCCGCCCGGCGCCCGTCGCCGCCAAGACGGTCAAAATTCACTCGGTCTCGCCTCCTGCTTGACCTCGCAGGCATCCTGTCGGTCCTTCCATCCCTCACTGCTCACGCCGCCCTTTTTCCGGAAGGACGACCCCGGGCCTCTCGTCCCGAAGGGGATATGAAAGCCACTCCGCGCCGGATTGTCAATGGCGCCGCCCGATGCTCTCAGGTTCGGCCTTGAAGGCCGCCCGGTGAGGACCGCCCCGGGGCTCTGCCGGGGCTTCACCGGCAGTTCACAAAAATGCGCCCGGAGGTGTGTGGTTTCAGCACATGCCGGACTGATGTCTCGGTAGATACCGGACACCCGACGAAAGGGGTGCCGGTATGGGGATGGCGCGATATGTGGTCGACGCGGTGGTGCTGGAGGGCCGCAGCGTCCGGGATGTGGCCCGCGCTCACGGGCTCTCGAAGACCTGGATCTACGAACTCATCGGCCGGTATCGAGCCGGCGGCTACGGGGCGCTGGAGCCCCGCTCGCGAAGACCCCGCAGCTGCCCCCACGAGACCCCGCCAGAGCTTGTGCAGGAGGTTCTACGCCTACGACGGGAGCTCGAGAGCGCCGGCCATGACTGTGGCCCCGCGACGATCCGCTACCACCTGCTCGCCGAGCGAGCGGATGCGCCCTCCAGGGCCACGATCTGGCGGATCCTCAAGCGCGAAGGACTGATCGTCCCGCAGCCCCAGAAGCGCCCGATCTGCACGCGGATCCGCTTCGAAGCCGACCTGCCCAACGAGATGTGGCAGACCGACATCACCACCTGGCAGCTGAGCGACGGATCGCCAGCGGAGATCCTCAACCTCATCGACGACCACTCCCGGCTGTTCCTCGGCTCCGACGCCTACGAGCGCGTGAAAGCCGCCGACGTCGTCTCGAGCCTCCACAAGGCCGCCCAGCTGCACGGCCTGCCCTACTCGCTGCTCTCAGACAACGGCGCGGTCTTCACCGGCTCCCCCAGACGCGGCAAGGTGCTCCTCCAAACAGAGCTCGAGCGCCTCGGCGTGCAGTTCAAGAACTCCCGGCCCTACCACCCCCAGACCTGCGGCAAGGTCTGTGTCTTAGCTTGGCGTTGCCGTCCGCTTGGATGGCGAGGCTCCCCGCAGCTGCTGGTCTGACTCTGGCGAAAGGTATGCCGGGACGGCTGGAAGGCCGTCCGTGGCCTGCGCTCGATTTGTCGGCCAGCGGTCTGCGGGCGGGCCGGCGAAGCTGACTTGATAGGAGACTCGCGTCAATGTGGCTGCATCGACACAGAAGCGTCGCTCGCCGGCCCGGCCTCGACTCTAACCACCAGATAGGAGGCCACCTTGATCGTCGGCATCGACGTTCACAAGCACAACCACGCTGCCGCACTCATCGATGATCGCGGCGGCGAGATCGCCACGCTTGTCATCACCAACAGCCCGAAGGGGTATCGGAGCCTGATCGACTGGCTGGTCGATCGCGACGCCGCGAACGCGGTGATCGGCGTCGAGAGCCCCGGGAGCTATGGGCGCTGTTTGGTCACTGCTCTCGCCGGCGCGGGCTTTGAGGTGCTCCAGGTCCCGGCGTGGCGCACACACCGCGAGCGTCACCGTCGCGGCCCTGGGAAGACCGATCCGGGAGACGCCATCTCGATCGCTCACGTCGTGCGCACCAAGCGCGAGGATCTCGGGCCCGCTGAGGAGCCCGAACTCGTCAGAGCACTCGGCATGCTCGAGCTGCAGCGCCGGCGCTTCGTTCGCGACCGCACCCAGGCGATCCAACGGTTGCGCGCCGACTGGACACAGCACGACCCCGTCGCCGAGGCCAGCGTGATCCGCTGCGATCGCCAGCGCGAGCTGAACAAGCTCAGAAGGCTGCAGCTCGGCCCGAGCCTCGCTGCCCGCACCGCCGCACGCTGCATCCGCGAGCTCGCCCGCGACATCACCGACCTCAACGCCCGCATCGCCGAGCTCGACCGCGAGATCGCGCAGCTACTCAACGAACACGACAACCCACTCGCCGACCTCCACGGCGCAGGCGCCAACCTCGCCGCCACGATCATCGCCCAGGCCGGCGACGTCAGACGCTTCCGCAACGCCAGCGCCTTCGCCCGCTTCTGCGGCGCAGCACCAATCCCCTGCGGCTCAGGACAAACCGCCAACCGCCACCGCCTACACCGCGGCGGCAACCGACAGCTCAACGCAGCCCTCTACCGGATCGCCGTCGTCCAACAACGCCACTACCCAGACGCCAGGAAATACCTCGCACGCAAGATCGCCGAAGGAAAGACCCCCAGAGAGGCCCGCAGAGCCCTCAAGCGCCACCTCGCCAACGTCCTCTACCGCCGCCTCTACGCCTGGGCAAACACCGCACCGAGCATGAATCTCTTGACATAGGAGAATCGAGCGCCTACACCAAACGCTCAAGCGCTACCTCGCCAAGCAACCACCCGCCCAGGACCTCCAACAGCTCCAAGCCCAGCTCGACACCTTCGCCCACTACTACAACGACATCAGACCCCACAGAGCCCTCGGCGGCCAAACACCGCTACAGGCCTACAGCGCCCGCACCAAGGCCAGGCCCGCCAACAGCACCCCCAACACCCACTTCCGCGTCCGCGAGGACAAGGTCGACAAAACAGGCCGCGTCACGCTGCGCTACGACAGCCGCCTCTACCACATCGGCATCGGCAGAGCCCACAAACACCAGCCAGTCAAGCTGCTCGTCGCCGACCGCGACATCCGCGTCATCGACACCAACGGCCAGCTCCTACGCGAGCTCACGCTCGACCCCACCCGCGACTACCAACCCCTCACAGCCACCTAAGCTGTCCGCGATCACCCGAGACACGTGTCCGGGATCACCCGAGACTTCACACCATAGCGGGGGCGGGATTCGAACCCGCGACCTTGGGGCTCGAGGGCCACGCTAGAGGCGGAGCGCCCACGGCTGCGCTCTCGAGTTCAGAAAGAGCACTTGTCGTTCTTGTAAGCCATTGAAAGAAATCGTGATTTCCTTCGCGCTGCGAGCCAACTTATCTGTCAGCCCGCGCGCAAGAGCGCGATCAACCCTCCGGGAGGGAATCGAGACCAAGCCGCCAACGACGAAGGCCGCCCTCGTGGACGGCCCTCGGGGTCTCGGTCGGCCTCCGGCGTGTCCCTTGTGGGGGTCTCACCTTCCGGTCGGCCGGGATAGCGGGGGCGGGATTCGAACCCGCGACCTTCGGGTTATGAGCCCGACGAGCTACCAGACTGCTCCACCCCGCGGCGGTACTTAGGTTGTAGCAAAGATCGCCAGCTTCAGGGGGACCGCGAGGCCGCAAAGTAGGCGGTCCCGAGCCCCATCGTGACGGCGCGCGTGACAGCAATAGGATCGCCGGCGTGCGGGTCGCCTCGGTGGACATCGGCAGCAACTCGACGCGGCTGCTGGTCGCCGACGTGGACCGGGTGGGGGCGAGCGTGGAACGGGAGCTCAGCCGGCGCTCGCGGGTCACCCGACTCGGTGCCGGGGTGGACGCCTCCGGGAGGCTCTCGGAGGAGGCGCAGGGACGCGTGTTCGAGACCCTGTCCGGGTACCGCGAGGAGATCGACCGCTACGGGTGCGAGGCCAACCTCGCGGTGCTCACCTCGGCCGTGCGGGACGCCGCCAACGGGCGCGAGTTCGCCGACCGGGTACGCGACGACTTCGGGCTCGACGCCCGCGTGCTCGAGGGCGAGCAGGAGGCCCAGCTGACGTTCATGGGGGCGATGTCGGGGCGCGAGCGCAGCCGACGTCCGACCGTCGTGATCGACGTCGGCGGGGGCTCCACCGAGTTCGTCGTCGGCGAGGATCACACGGTGGGCTTCCACACCTCGCTGAACGCAGGGGTGGTGCGGATGAGCGAGCGCCACATCCACTCCGATCCGCCCGACGCCGAGGACCTCCGGGAGCTCGCCGAGGACGTGCGGGAGGTCTTCTCGAGCGGACTCCCCGCCGACGTCCGCCGCTCGGTCTCGGCCGGCATCGCCGTCGCCGGCACGGCCACCTCGGCGGCCTCGATCGACCAGCGGCTCGACCCCTACGACCCCGAGCGGGTGGACGGCTATCCGCTCCCGCTGGAGACCGTCGACCAGCTCCTGGTGCGGCTCTCGGCGATGGACGAAGCCCAGCGACGCGAGGTGGTGGGGCTGCACCCCGACCGGGCCCCCACGATCGTGGCCGGGATGATCATCCTCGGAGAGGCGATCGGGATGTTCGGGCTCGACCAGGTCCAGGTGTCAGAGCACGACATCCTCTACGGCGCCGCCCTGGTGGCGGCGGGAGCCGAGGGCTAAGCCAGGTTCGAACGCCGCGGGTAGGCCACCGCGGGGTCTGTGAGCACGTTCACGAGCGCCGGGCGGTCCGCGGTCAGGGCGCGCTCGAGCGCCCCCCGCAGCTGGTCCGGGCGCTCGACCAGCTCGCCCTGACAGCCGAGC
>DATJOU010000218.1:0-3854 GCA_035506775.1 Solirubrobacteraceae bacterium
CCCACCCGACGCGCAGGTCCTCGTCACGCTCCTCGGCGTCCCGGCGGCGATCAGGGCGCTGCTCGTGCCATCCATCCAGTGGGTGCACGTGCTGGGCGCAGGAGTGGAGGGGTTCCCGTTCGATTCGCTGGGGGCCCGCCCTCTGACCTGCTCGCGAGGGGCGGCGGCAGCCGGGATCGCCGAATGGGTCCTGGCCGTCATGCTCGCCTGGGAGAAATCGCTTCCCGAGTCCTGGATCCAGGCGCCGCCAGCTCGCTGGAACACGGCGTCGCTCGGAACGATGGCCGGGCGCACCGTCGGGCTGGTGGGTATCGGCGCCATCGGCAGCGAGGTCGCCCGCCGTTGCCTCGCCTTCGACGCTACCGTCGTCGCGGTCCGCCGCACCACAGCTGTATCGGCGGTGCCAGGCGTCGAGATAGTGAGCGACCTCCACCAGCTCCTGGCGCGGTCCGACCACGTCGTATTGGCGGCACCGGCCACGGCGCTCACCCACCGCCTGATGGACGCCGCAGCGTTTGCAGCGTTGAAGCCCGGCGCCCACCTGGTCAACGTGGCGCGCGGCAGCCTGGTCGATCAAGAGGCACTGCGGGGGGCGCTCGACGACGGGCGGGTGGCGCGGGCGAGCCTCGACACGGTCGACCCCGAGCCGCTCCCGGCGGGCCACTGGCTCTACACGCATGCAGCGGTGCGGCTCAGCCCCCACATCAGCTGGAGCTCGCCTCACACGATGCCCAACACCCTCGCGCTCTTCGTGGAGAACGTCCGGCGGTTCCGTACCGGTGGCGTGTCTGCCCTCTCCGACCTTGTCAACCCCGATGCCCGGTATTGAGCGAGGCTGGGTGCGCGCGACCCCGGCGCTCGGTCCCGACGACCTGGTGCTGTGCTCGGGCACCGTCAGCCGGCACACGGCGATCCGGGACCGCCTGGCCGCGGCGTCGGAGGCCGGTTACCGGGCCGTGTCGCTGTGGGGACGGGACTACGAGGCCGCCCGGGGCGAGGGCTATTCGGACGCCGATCTCGCCGCCCTCCTGGAGGACCACGGCCTCGTCGTGGCGGAGCTCGACCCGGTGTGGTGGTGGACGCCGGGGGCCGAGTCCTTCTCCATTCCTCCCGAGCTCGATCCGATCGACGTGTTCCGCTTCGGCGAGTCCGAGTTGTTCCACATCGGTGAGGCGCTCGGGGCGCGCTCGGTCAACGCGGCAGACGTCCTCGGTGGTAGCTGGGGCGTGGACGACGCCGCCGCCTCCTTCGCGGCGCTGTGCGATCGGGCCGCCGAGCGCGGGCTGCTCGTGCACCTGGAGTGGTTGGCGTGGTCCCGAATCCCCGACCTGGCCACGGCGCTGCAGGTGGTCATGCTGGCCGACCGGCCCAACGGCGGGCTCAACGTCGACATGTGGCACTGCGCCCGCACGGGAGCCACGGCCGACGACCTGCGGGCCGTCCCCGGCGACCGGGTCCTGGCGGTACAGGTCGACGACGGGCCGGCGGAGCCGGAGGAGGATCTCATCGCGGCGACGCTCCACGAACGGCTCCTGCCGGGCGAGGGCGACTTCGATCTGGTGGGCTACCTGGGTTCGCTTCGCAGCATCGGGTCGGCCGCTCCGGTGGGCGTGGAGGTCTTCTCGGACGAACTGCACGCGTCGGATCCGGCCGAGGCGGCCCTACGAGCGGCGCGGGCCACCCGCGCTCTCCTCACCGAAGTCGAGCGACGCACACCACGCCCCGCTTGCTGAGCGATTGACCATCATCCTGAGCGGGCGAAGACACCGGTCAGTGGCCGCAACATCTGATTCCGAGCCTCCCCCGGCCTGTCGGACAGGTTGGGTTAGGAGGTGATCGTGCCGCGTGTGCAGCTTTGTAGTCGACCGGACTGAGCATCCCGCAGTAGCTGTGGCGGCGCTTGGGGGTTGTACCGGGCTTCGCTCCATTCGAGGATGGCCAGAGGATCGAAACAGGGAAGGAACACCTCGTCCGTTCGCCCCTGCTCCGAGCCAAACTACACCGGCGCATGCACCGCCAGGGTGCCGAGCGGGGGGATAACCCCCCTTTCCCGCCCCAGGGCGCCCTATCTGGCCGTCTGCGGGGTTTATTTACTGCTAACTTTTGTTGGACAACGGAGCCGACAGGAGGGGCAGGAGATGGCGCGCCAGCGATTGACGCTGCCTGAGGCAGCGGAGGAGCTCGGCGTGCACTACATGACCGCGTACCGCTACGTGCGCACCGGTCGGCTTCCAGCCAAGCGGGTCGGCGGCGCGTGGGAGATCGACCCTCAAGACCTCAGGCTCGTGCGGCCATCTGGGCCTGGCGTTCGGCGTCGCCCACCCAACGGGCCGGCGCCCTCTGGACCCGGGCTGCAGGCCCGCCTCGTCGCCGGTGACGAGGCGGGCGCATGGACCCTTCTCGAAGCGGCATTGGCCTCGAAGATGACGGCTGCGGACTTGTTGTTGGAGCTGATTGCGCCGACGCTGCGCGCCATCGGGACGCGCTGGGAGCGAGGCGAGCTCTCGGTCGCCGACGAGCACCGGGCGAGCGCCGTGGCCACCCGGCTCATCAGCCGGCTGGGTGCCCGCTTCGCCCGCAGAGGCGTCAAGCGGGGGACGGTCGTCCTTGCCGCCGCCCCCGGTGAGCTCCACGCGTTGCCCATCGCCATTGCCGCCAATCTGCTGCGATGGCAGGGCTTCGACGTGGTGGAACTCGGAGCGGACACCCCCGCTGAGGCGCTCGCCGAAGCCGCTGCCGGTGAGCCGGAACTGGTGGCAGTCGGCATAGCGTGCACGTACGGAGACGGCGGCCGCTCTATCCGTCGGGCCGTCGCCCTGGTACACGGGGCTTGCCCGGGCATACCAGTCCTCCTAGGCGGAGCCGCCATCGCCGACCAGGAGCACGCCCGCAAGCTCGGCGCCGACCTGTTCACGGGTGCCCAGGCCGACGAGGTCGTCCGCGCCGTCGAGACCATCGTCGCCGCGAAGCGCTGACCGGCGCCGCGGAGAAGTCACGCGCCCAGCGCTGGCCTCCACGGTCCATGCGGGATGGCGACGCAGGTCGGAGGCGAGTCGCAGTGCAGCAAGTGATCGGACCCCCCACCAGGTCGGGTCGAACTCGAGGGATCCGATTCCCTGCCGGGCACTCATCGGGAACCGGTGGTGGTTGTTGTGCCAACCCTCCCCCAGGACCACGAGCGAGATCAGCCAGTTGTTGCGGCTGGCATCGGGGGTGTCGAAGCGTCGTCGACCGAACCGGTGCGCGAGCGAGTTGACGGCGAACGTGGCGTGGTACAGCACGATGGTGGGGATCATGAAGCCCCAGACCACCATCTGGGGACCCGACGTCCCCAGACCCGGGCTGACGTGGGCGAGCACGGCCCCCAGGGCGAACAACGCCGCCGCGGTGGCGCCCGGTACGAGATGTTCGAAGCGGTCGAGCAATCGCAGCTCCGGGTAGCGCGCCAGGTCTCTCACGCGGGTCAGATCGGTGCCGGCATTCTCCTGATCAAAGATCCAAAGCACATGGCTGTACCAGAACCCGTCCAGCACCGGGGAATGTGGATCACCCGGACGGTCGGTAAAGCGGTGATGCGCTCGATGATGCGCCACCCACCACAGTGGCCCTCGCTGGGCAGCAGCGGCGCCGAGTGTCGCGCCGGCGAACTGCACGGCACGGGGGACGCGGAAGGCCCGGTGCGAGAAGCACCGGTGATAGAAGGCGGTGATCCCGAAGGCACGCGTGGCGTACGAAATGATGGCCACCGCCAAGGCCACGGGACTCCACCCGACGACCACGACGAGCAGCGTCGCCACATGGACGACGAGAAACGGTATCCCGAGCCTCCACGAACGGCGCCGCCAGCCCCCGAC
>DATJOU010000219.1:0-3021 GCA_035506775.1 Solirubrobacteraceae bacterium
CTCGAGCCGCAACGGGGGCACCCACAGGGGGTGGTTAGCATGCAGCCCGTAGGGCAGGTCGATGAACGCTTTCAGATCACGACTGCCCGAGACCGCCCTGACGTCGACCGCCACAGGGCAGGCAGGGTACATGCGCACACACACAGACGTTTTCGCCAAGGTCCGCGACCACGACCGCAGCGAGGTGCTGGCGGCGGCCCGCGAGGCCGACGTGCTGCCCTACTTCCACCTGCTCGACTCGCCGGCCATGCCGGTCGTCGAGATGGAGGGGGCGGCGCGGATCATGCTCGGCTCCAACAACTACCTCGGCCTGACGGGTGACGAGCGCGTCCTGAAGGGGGCCGAGGACGCCCTCCACCGCTACGGCACCGGGCTGACCGGGTCGCGACTGCTGAACGGCACGATCCCCCTGCACCTCGAGCTGGAGCGCGAGATCGCCGAGTGGATGGACGCCGAGGAGGCGCTCGTGTTCAGCACCGGCCACCAGGCCAACGTCGGCACCCTGGGCACCCTCCTGGGTCCGGGGGACACGGTCATAGTGGACTCCCAGGACCACGCCTCGATCCTCGACGGGTGCCTGCTGTCGCGGGCCAAGCTGAGGGCCTTCCGGCACAACCGCCTGGACAAGCTCGAGAAGATGCTCGAGCGGGCGGTGGGCGACGGGGGCGGCGTGCTGGTGGTGGTGGACGGGGTCTTCTCGATGGAGGGCGACATCGCCCCCCTGCACGAGATCACCGAGCTGTGCGAGCGCTACGGGGCCCGCCTGATGGTGGACGAGGCCCACGGGGCCGGAGTGCTCGGGGCCCGCGGGGCCGGGGCCAGCGAACTGCTGGGGGTGACCGACCGGGTGGACGTGCGGATCGGGACCTTCTCGAAGTCGCTCGCCTCCTGTGGGGGCTTCGTCGTGGGCCCCCACGAGGTGATCGACTACCTGCGCTTCTACTCTCGCGCGTACCTGTTCACCGCCTCGGCGGTCCCGGCGGCCGTGGGCGCGGCGCTGTCGGCACTGCGGGTGCTGCGCAGCGAGGACGGCCCGGGGCTGCTGGAGCGGGTGCTCGAGAATGCCTGGCGGCTGCACAACGGACTCGCCGAGCTGGGCTACGCGGTCTCGGCCGAGCAGCTGCTGGCGCCCGGCGCCGGCGTGCAGGAACACGCCCCCGGGGTCCGCTCGGACCCCTCCGGAGCACTCCGGATCGTGACCCCGATCATCTCCGTGCTGGTCGGCGACGACTGGCAGGCGGCGCTGCTGTGGAAGGCCCTCTACGACGAGGGGGTGTTCGTCAACACGGCCCTGCACCCGGCCGTCCCCCCGGGCGGGGCACTGCTGCGTACGAGCGTGATGGCGACCCACGACGAGGCCACCCTGGACATGGCGCTCGACGCCTTCGCGCGGGTCAAGCGCGAGTTCGAGGCCGACCACGGCCCGCTCCCGTCGGCCCGCCCGGCGTAACCGGCGCCGCGGACTTGTCCAAATCTTCACAAATCGTCGGGCCAACAAAAAAGGCCGCTTCTAGCGGCTGAACCGCCTCGCCTCGTGTTGACCGCGGCGGGCTGCTGGCATAGCTTGCCGATGCGCTCTGCATCGGCCGTTGAGTCCCCACCGAGGTCCAAGGAGGCGGGGAGACGCGAAAGGGAGGTTCTGCGCACATCCGCGCGGACCCGCCCGCCTGCCGTGGCTTGAGCCACCGTCCAGAAAATCCAGTGAGCATGTTGTCCCGCGGAGCGGGGCAACGGGGAGTTTGCCCATGAACGCGACAGTCACGGTTCCCCCTGCCGGTCCTCAGCACATGCGCGCGCTCGAACGCGCCAATCAGGTCCGCCTCGCGCGGGCGGAACTCAAGCGGCGCGTCGCCGACGGAGAGGTCGACGTCGCCGAGGTGATCCTCGAATGTCCGTGGGAGGCCCAGAGCATGGCGATCTCCGACCTGCTCATGAGCCAGCGCCGCTGGGGTCAGACCCGCTGCCGCAAATTCCTGGCCCAGATCCCCCTGTCGGAGAACAAGACCGTCGGCTCGCTCACCGAACGTCAGAGCCGGCGGCTGGCGGAACTGCTCGAGTCCGGTGACCGGGGCCGCGCGTGGAGCGCGACCCCCTGGCTAATGGACAGCCCGACGAGAGCTTGAGCTGCCACCAGCCGGCGAGCATCCCGATCAGGCCGAGGCGGGGTCTGACCTGCCAGACCCCGCAGCCGCCCTGTCCGAGATCGCGGACGGGTAGGCGGGCGAACTTGTAGCGACCGGGTTCCAGGCGCATGCGTTCGAGCTGCTCGCGGGCGCGGCGCTCGTGCTCGGTGCGGGCGGCCGCCGCCCGCCGCAGCTCCTGGAGGCGCCCGGCGAGGCGGTCGCGTTCCCGCTCCAGCTCGCCCAGATCGGGGAGGCGGGGGGCCCTCGGAGCGCTCGCCGGGTGGGCCGCCCGCGGAGCCGGGATGTAGGGGAAGCGCGCGGCCACGATGCCCGACAACTCGCGCTCGAGGCGGGAGATCTGCGCCTTCAGCGCCTCGCGGGCGGCTCGCTCGGAGGAAGCCTCGAGGGGCCCATCGAGCACCGCCTGCTGCTGCACGAGCTGCGCCACTTCGCTCTCCTTCTCGAAAACCCAAGCCCCGAGAGCACCCGATTCTACCAGCGCCTCCGGCCGCCGATCGCGCTCGCCGCGGGCGCCGCTCAGGGGACTTCGAGGGCGCTCGCCGCGCTCCACAGCGCCTCCTCGGCGAACAGCGTCGGAACCCCGCCGACCTGCACCGCGAACAACGTCACCGCGCGCGTGCCCGAGCGCGGCGAGTGGGCCCGCGGGGGGTCGTCGAACAGGACCGCGAGCGCGCGGCTGCTGTCGGCCACCACCAGCCGCCCCCCCGGCAGCAGCCGGCTGTCGCGTCCCTCGCCGAGAAGCTCGCCCTCGGTGCTCTCGCGGATCCCGGGGGGGCCGTCGAGCGTGTCGCTCGCCAGCGCCCACACGGGCACGCCGGTGTCGGTGAGGGCGATCAGGAGCACGTCGGCGAGCAGCCCCCCGGTGGGGAAGCCGCCG
>DATJOU010000220.1:0-6615 GCA_035506775.1 Solirubrobacteraceae bacterium
CCCCGGTGAGGAACTCCGAGACCTCCTCGATGATCGCCTCGCTGTCGCCGAGGAACGGGAACGAGTCCGCCCCCGCCAGCTCGACGTAGCGGGCACCGGGGATGTTCTCGGCCAGGTACAGGGAGTGGCGCACGTCCCACACCAGCTCCTGGGGGCGGTGCATCACCAGCGTCGGCACCGAGATCGAGGGAAGCAGGTCGCGGACGTCGAGCTCGGCGGTGGCCTGGGCGATCGTGCGGGCCTCCCGCGGGCTGGCTGCCAGCCGCTGGGTGCGGGCGAACCAGGCCAGCAGGGCGGGGTCCCCGTCCATCGACGGGGCCAGCCGGGCGAGCAGCTCGCCGTCCTGTTCCCCCCAGGTGGCGGCGGTCAGCGCCGAGATCTGTTCGCGCTGCTCGACGGTCATCGCCCACTCGTAGCCCGGGGCCCAGGTGGTGCGGGAGACCGACGCGTACATCACCAGCGCCCCGATCCGGCGGGGATGCTCGGCCGCCAGCTTGGCACCTACCAGACCGCCGACGGCGTAGGTGAACAGCGCCACCCGTTCGCTGCCGGCCGCGTCGAGCACGGCCAGCGCGTCGCGGGCCTCCTGGTCGAGCGTGTAGGTGTGCAGCGAGCGCTCGGACAGGCCGGTGCCGCGGCTGTCGAACAGGATCAACCGTGAGAACGCTCCCAGGCGCTCGAGGAAGCGGCGCAGCGCGGGTGTCTCCCACAGCTGCTCGATCTGGGAGATCCACCCCGGCAGGAACAGGACGTCGAGGGTTCCCTCACCGGCCACCTGGTAGGCGATCGAGGCTCCGTCGCTGTCCGCGTAGCGGGTTTCGGGCGGCATCAGTCGCCTTCTTCGATCAGGGACCGGAAGCCCGCCGCCGGCTCGACGCTCGCCCCGGCCGCGTAGGCGCGGTCGGCCAGCCAGCGGTCGGAGGTCACCACGCGCACCGTCCCCGGCTCCCCGTCGGAGCGCAGCAGGCGGATGATCTCGTCGTCGGCCGAGTCCTGGCGCGGCTTGGGAGCATGGGTGATGGCGATAACGGTGGAGCGGATCGGGGGCGAGGGGGGCTTCTCGAATACGACCGTCACATCCGCCCCGCTGACGGCCACCCACCGCTCGAGCATGTCCACCAGCCTGGTCATGGCGGCGTGGCGGTCCCTCCACCAGCCGTCGGGCCGGGTCCCGATCACGTTCATGCCGTCGACGATCCAGCGCACGGGTCTCCCCGCTCCTAGGAGCGATCGGCCCCGCCGGGTGTCGCCCCCGCTGCCGCGGCCGCCTCCTCCAGGCGGTCGTCGCCCCAGAACAGCTGCTCGCCGACGACCACCGTGGGGACTCCGATCACGCCGAGCTCGTGGGCCCCGTCGGTGGTGGCACGCAGCCGCTCCTTGACGGCCGGGTCCGCGAGCGCGGCCTCGAGCTCCTCCGCCGGGATCCCCTGGGCGGCCCCCAGCTCCACCAGCACCTCCCCTCGTTCGAGGTCGGCGCCGTCGTGGAAGGCCGCCCTCATGGCCCCCAGGGCGAAGTCGTGCAGGCAGCCGCATTGCTCGGCGTAGGTCATCGCGCGGGCCACGTGGACGTCGTTGGTCGGCCACGGCCGGGGCCACACGATCGGACCCAGGCCGTAGCCGTCGGCCCGACGTTCGCAGTCGGCGATCCCCTCCTCGCGGCGCTCGTCGAGACCCCACGATTTGCGTCCCGCGGACCTGAACAGGGCACCCGCGAAGACCGGCTCCCAGCGGGCGTCCGGGAGCAGCGCACCGATGCGCTCGGCGGCGAACCAGGAGTACGGCGACATGGCGGCCAGGAAGAACACCGGGGACGGCTGGGACATGGACCCATCTTTGCGTATCGAAGGCGCCGGCCGGCGCTGCGGCCGGTAGGGTGCCGGGGGTGGGCCCCCGCGTGCTCATCCTGTCCTGGGAGTACCCGCCGGTGATAGAGGGCGGCCTCGCACGTCACGTGCGCAAGCTGGCGGAGGCGCTGGTGCGCCAGGGGGTGAGCGTCGACGTACTCACCCGCGGGGTGGGGGCCGCGAGCGAAGAGCAGAGCTACCCGGCGGGGGAGGGGACGGTGACCATCCACCGCGTTCCCGAGCCCGGCTGGCCGCGGGACCTGAACCGCTTCGTGGCGTGGGTGGAACGCATGAACGAGGACATGCTGGCGGCCGGTGAGGCGCTCGCCCAGGAGCACTCCTACGACCTCGTCCACGGTCACGACTGGCTCGTGGCGAGGGCCGCCGCCACGCTCTCGGACCGGCTCGAGGTCCCGTACGTGACCACGATCCACGCCACCGAGCACGGGCGCCACCAGGGGTGGGTCCAGGACCAGCCCCAGTGCCACATCCACGCCGTCGAGCGGTGGATGGCCAGGAGGGCCGACGCGGTGATCGTGTGCTCGTACTACATGCGTGGCCACGTGGCCGACATCTTCGGGATCGACGAGGGGCGGGTGTCGGTGATCCCCAACGGGGTGGACCCCGCCGAACTGCGCCCCAGCGGCGACCTCGCCGCGCTGCGGGCCAGCTTCGCCACCCCCGAGGAGCGGCTCGTGCTGCTGGTGGGCAGGCTCGTGTACGAGAAGGGCTTCCAACTGGCGCTCGACGCCCTCCCGGGGGTGATCGAGCGGGTCGGTGGGGTGCGCTTCCTGGTGGCCGGGAGCGGGACCCACGAGGGGGAGCTGCGCAGCCAGGCCGAGCGGCTGGGGCTGCTGGAGCACGGCACCTTCCTGGGGTGGATCGGCGACGACGTGCTGCACTCGCTGTACCGCATCTGCGACCTCTGCGTGGTGCCCTCGATCTACGAGCCGTTCGGGCTCGTGGCACTCGAGGCGATGGCCTCCGGGTGCCCGTGCATCGTGGCCGACACCGGTGGCCTGCGCGAGGTGGTCCCGAGAGGGGAGAGGGTGGGGCTGCGCTTCCACGGCGGCGACGCCGAGCACCTCGGGGTGATGATCGAACGGCTGCTCGTGGACGACGGCCTCCGGGACCGGCTGGTGGCCGAGGCGTCCGAGCACGTGCTGCAGTTCGACTGGGAGGAGGTCGCACAGCGGACCGCTGCGATCTACGATCGGTGCGCGAAGGTTGCCTACAGGGAGGGAGCGCGGGGAGCGTGAGAGAGACGGTGCCGGGCATGATGCAGGACGACTTCCAGCTGACGCTGAACCACATTCGCTGGCGGATGCGGACGTGCAACTCGGGGGCGGAGGTCGTGAGCGTGACCCCCGAGCAGGGGATCGAGCGGATCAGCCACCGCGACCTGGCCGATCGCGTGGACCGGGTGGCGCACGCCCTCGCCCGCCTCGGCGTGGGGCAGGGAGACCGGGTCGGGACCTTCGCCTGGAACAACCAGCGCCACTTCGAGCTGTACATGGGGATCCCGTGCACGGGAGCGGTCCTGCACACGCTCAACGTGCGCCTGTTCGCCGAGCAGCTCGTGTACATCATCAACCACGCCGAGGACCGGGTGATCTTCGTCGATCAGGCGCTGGTGCCGCTGATGGAAGGACTTGCCCCGGAGCTCGAGACGGTCGAGCACTACGTCGTGATCGGTGACGGCGAGGCGGAGGGCCTGCCGGGGGCGCTGCGCTACGAGGAGCTGCTGGCCGAGTCCCCGTCCGAGCCGTTCCAGTACCCCGAGCTCGACGAGCGCCAGGCCGCCGCGCTGTGCTACACGAGCGGAACCACGGGGAACCCGAAGGGGGTCCTGTACTCCCACCGCTCGATCAGCATGCACTCCACCGCCACGCTGATGCGAGACGGCACCGGGCTGGCGCGCGAAGACCGTGTGCTGGCGGTGGTGCCGATGTTCCACGCGAACGCCTGGGGCCTCCCCTACGGGGCGGCGCTGGCGGGCGCGGACGTGATCCTGCCCGACCGCTTCCTCGACGCGGAGTCGCTGGCCGGACTCATCAGCGCGGAGCGCCCCACGCTGATGGGCTGTGTGCCGACGATCTTCCAGGACCTGCTGCGCTATGCCGACGAGCACCCTGAGCTCGACCTCAGCTCGCTCAACAACGCCGCCTGCGGAGGCTCGGCCGTCCCGCGGTCGCTGATGAAGGACTTCGAGGAGCGCCACGGGGTGCGCATGTTCCAGGCCTGGGGGATGACCGAGACCAGCCCCGTGGCCACCTACTCGCGCCCCCGCGAGGGAGCGCACGACGACGTCTACTGGGACGACCGTGCCCGCCAGGGGATACCGCTGCCGTGGGTGGAGCTGCGCCTCATCGACGACGACGGCAGCGAGGTCGTGTGGGACGGCGAGTCGACCGGTGAGATCGAGGTGCGCGGGCCGTGGGTGGCGGCGGGATACTTCCGTGAAGGCGCCACGCCCGACAAATTCGACCGCGGTTGGCTGCGCACCGGCGACATCGCGGCGGTGGACGAGACGGCCTCGGTGCAGATCACCGACCGCTCCAAGGACGTGATCAAGTCCGGTGGCGAGTGGATCTCCTCGGTGGAGCTCGAGAACGAGGTGATGTCCCACCCCGACGTGATCGAGGCGGCCGTGATCGCCAAGCCCGACGAGCGGTGGGCCGAGCGTCCGCTGTGCTGCGTGGTGCTGCGGGACGGGTCCGACGTGGGCGCCGAGGAGCTGCTCGAGCACCTGCGGGGACGGGTGGCGAAATGGTGGCTCCCGGACGAGTTCGCCTTCATCGACGAGGTTCCCAAGACGAGCGTGGGCAAGTTCGACAAGAAGGTGCTCCGGAGCCGGCTGTCACAGGGGGAACTGCAGGGCCGAGTGACCGTCTGAGTAGCCTGGATGCCCATGCGCCGGCCGCGCCTTGCGCCCAAGCTGCGCTTGCCGGCGCCGCGGTGGGAGGTGCTGGCGCGCCGGCTGCTCGTGCTCGCCACGGGGGTGCTGGCGGCGCTGCCGGTGATCAGCTCGACGGTGAAGGCGGAGCAGGCGGGGTGGGTTCCCGCCGGCGACGACGGCATCATCGCCACCCGCGGCTGGGACGTGCTGAGCGGCCACACCCCGCTCGTCGGGCAGTACTCGGAGGCGGGGCTCGTGGTCCACGGGCAGGTGATGCACAGCCCGGGGCCGATGCTCTATTGGCTGCTGGCGCTCCCGGCTCGCTACGGCAGCGTCGGCAGCCTCGCGGTCACGATGTGCCTGCTCAACACGCTCGCGATCGTCGTATGTGTGGCGCTCGCCCGCCGCCGCGGCGGGCTGGTGCTGATGTTCGCGGCCGCGTTCGGGATCTCGCTGATGTGCCAGTCGCTCCCGGGGGAGTCGCTGCACGACATCTGGAACCCCGCGGCGGCCCTGTTCCCGTTCCTGGCGCTGATCTTCATCGGCTGGTCGCTGGCATGCGGGGAATACCGTCTGCTGCCGCTGGCCGCCCTGGTGGCGTCGTTCGTGCTCCAGACCCACCTGATGTACCTGGCTCCGACCCTGGTGGTGGGGGCGGTCGGGCTCGGAGGCCTGGTGGTATGGGCGATCGCCCCTCGTTTGGCCGCCCGGCGGGCGATGGGGGAGGAGGGCAAGCCGCCCCCCGGCGCCGCGCCGCCCCGCCGGCCGAGGATCTGGCCGTGGGCGCTGGCGGCGGTGGTGGTCGTGTGTGGGTGCTGGACCCCGCCGGTCATCAACCAGCTCGAAGCCAGCCCCGGGAACTTCACGATGATCGCCCGCACGGTGGAGCACCGGGGCCGGACCGTGGGGGCGACCACCGGCTGGCACGCGCTCGTCCGCTCGGTGGGGGTGCGGCCCTGGTGGCTGTACGTGCCGGCCAGCGAGTGGGAGCGCAAGCTCGACGTGCTCCACGCCCCGAGCACGGGCGCCACCAACTCGGCCCTGGCGATCCTGGCCGCGCTCGGCCTCGTTTTGCTGGTGGCTGCCCTGCGGCGCCGCTGGGACCTGTTTGCGGCCACCCTGATCGCCCTCGGGCTATGCGCGGCGATGGTCGAGCAGGTGGCCAACAACCCGGCTTCGAAGCTGCTGGCGGAAACCCTCGGCTACACCCTCTGGTGGGGCTCGGAGCTCGGCCTGTGGGTGTACCTGGTGCTGTTCTGGGCGCTGTGGCTGGCCCTCAGCGCCGGCCTGCAGTGGTTGCTCGCCCGCGCCTCGGCGGGGAGGCGGCTGCGTGAGCGCTGGAGCGGGGGCAGGCGGGCCGCCGCGGCCGTCACGCCGCTGGCGCTGGCGGGGTTGGCGGGGCTGGCGCTCGTGGGCACGGCGGTGGCCTCCGAAGAGCACCCGGACTCGCACGTGTACGAGTACCGCTCGGTGACTGCGATGGCGAAGGCCCTGGAGCGGGTCCTGCCCTCCGGGGAGGGGGTCGACTACCGCTTCGGGGCGCTCGACCTCGGCACGCAGCCGATGGAGCCGGCGCTGCGGTTCCTGCTCGTGCGACACGGGGACCGGGTGATGGCCCCGGGTTCGTTCCCGCGGCTGGGCTCCTACTACGTGCTCAGCGGGCACCCATACCAGTGGGTGCTCTACCTGACCGACGGAACCCGACCCGCCGCGCACATGCGGCTCGCCTCACGGGTGTCGTTTCGCAGCCCCTGGGGCCGGGAGGTGCTGAGCGCCTGGGTCCGGCGGGTGCACCCGCGCGGTCATCCCTCCTGAGTTCGGCCCGCCGAGCGGGGTCCGGGCGGTATCCGCGTCGGTCACGCGGTCCGTCCG
>DATJOU010000221.1:0-6113 GCA_035506775.1 Solirubrobacteraceae bacterium
TCCTTCGATCGGTTCGCCTTCCCGCAGCCACTGGACGGACAGGGTCGGCGCCGGGACGCCACCGTAGGCGCCCTCTTCGCAGGTGAGTGTCCCGCCGACCGCGGCGGTGCCGATGACCCGCGGAGACACGATTCGTCTCGGCAGCGCGGGCAGCACCGCATCGACGTTCAGCGCGTCTCCTTCCGGGGCCGTGACTTTCACCGGGGTCGATTCGGATTCGGAGAAGGCCTGGTGATACAGCTCGGCCGGCCCTTCGGAGAAGAACGCGACTGTGTAGGAGCCGGTCGGCAGACCGGGGATCACGTAGGTGCCCGACGAAGACGTCTCCACGCAGGAGAACACCTCTTCTTCTTCGCTTTCGCCGATCGCGCAGACCGGCGTGAAACTCGAGGGTCCACCCGTTTCCCCGCTCGTCACGGTCCCCTCGATCTCGGCTCCGACCGCAAGCGCGGCGTCGACGTCTTCCTTCTTCTGTTCGGCTTTCACATCGATCGGATCGGCCGACGCGTAGGAGGTCTCTTCGTCGTAGAACTGGGTGATGTAGTTGAGCCCGCTTTCCGGTTCCGGGCGGAAGCCGACCTTGAAGGATCCCGTCGGCAGGCCGGTGATCAGATACGTCCCGCTGGAATTGGTCCTGGCGCAGGCCGTGGCGTCGCTGATCACACCCCAGGCGCAGACTTCGATATCGGCGAGCGACCCGCCCCGAGCACCGGTCACGTGTCCTTCGACTTCGCCTCCCTTGCTCAGGGAGGCGTCGATCCCGCCGACCCGTTGACCCGTCGCCACCTCGACCGGGAAGCTTTCCTCGAGCGTTTTCGCTTCCTCCCAGTACTGGGTGATGTAGTCGAGCGTCCCGTTGAAGGGGGTCGAGAACTCGACGATGTATTCCCCGGCGGGAAGCCGGTTGATCGCGTAATAGCCGCCCGCGATGGTGAGCGCGCAGTGCAGGCCGCCTTCTTCTTCTTCTTCTTCTTCAAAGGACCCGAAGGTGAACGCGCAGACTTCTATGCCGACGATCCCGGTGCCTTTGGCCGCGTCGCGGACCGCCCCTTCGATCGATCCGGTACCCGCGACTGCCGGAACGGCCGCCGCTCGGCGGCCGGGTCGGGCTTGGTCGGCGCGGAGCCCGCGAGAGGTGAAACCGCCCCAGCGCACCGCGGGCCGGCCACCGTGCAGGCGGCTCGCCTGGGCTCCGCTCGCGAACAGCGACAACGCCCCCGCCAAGAGGACGAGCGCGAGTCCCACGACACGGCAGACGGCTGCCATCCCACCTGATCCGAGCGTCCCCTTGCGCACCGCGCACCCCCTGCATCTCGCTGACACGGGCCGCACGCGACCCCCCCAATGAGCGCAACGTAGCAAATGGCTCTAGGCGACGGGCCAGCGCAGACGCGACTCGCCCCCAGCTCAGTAGGACTCCAACAGCCCCTTCGCCTGGGCCAGCGCGTCGGCGAGGCTGTACGCGTTGACGAGAACCGGCCCGCCGTCGCGGCGCGGCTCGATCCTCAGGACCAACTCGCCGTCTTCGAGCCGGGTGAAACCGAACGGTTCGTCGCCGAGCCGAAACTCGGCCACCCCGTGGTCGGCCTCCTCAGGACTGACCACCCGAACGGTGATCTCGTGCTCTGTGTGCATCAACGGCCTCCAGTCACCTTTTCGAGGGGCCTGCGAGCGGCCCGCCGGCGCCGGCGTTCGGTGGGCTCTCCACGACGGGCCTACCCTACCCCACTCCTGCGGGGGCAATCCCCCGACACCGAACCGTCCGGCCGCGGCCGGCGCAACGTGCGGATACGCTGCCGCCATGCCGATGCCCAGGCGCTCGAGCGTCGACGATTTCTTCGAGAAGCTCGACTCCCACCAGCGCCCGCACCTCGATCGGCTGCGCAGGATGAGCCTCGAGGCCGACCCCGCGGCCGAAGAGCGGCTCGCGTGGAATCTGCCCGTCTACGTGCGCGACGGGAAGACCCGACTGTGGATGCTCCAGAACTTCAAGAACCACTGCTCGCTGCGCTTTCCGCCGCGGTTCTTCGGCTCGCACAGGAGCGAGGTCGAGGCCGCCGGGTACGAGGCCGGGGAGGGGTTCGTCAAGCTCCCCTACGACCGCGAGATCCCGGACGCGCTCTGCCGGTCGCTGATGAGAGCCCGGATCGACGAGTACCAAGCCACCGGCGCCGGCTGGTGAGGGACCCGCACAAGCGCGCACCCCCTACCCGTGGCAGCTGACGCGCGGGTTAAGATTCGGGTACTTGGGGGCAGAACGTCTCACCCGTGCACAGGCCACGGCGCTCGCCGAACGATACGTCGGCGCCTACAACGCCCGCGACCTGGATGGGATGCTCGAGGTCCTCGACGAGAGCATCGTCAGCCACCCGTCACGACTGGTCGGAGCCACCGATCACGAGGGCCACGATGGTGTCAGGGCCTGGTGGAAGGCGATGGAGGACCGCGGTGACTGGTACGAGGTCGGGATCCGCGAGATCCGCCAACCCGATCCCGACCGGGTGGCGATCCTCGGGGACATCTACGACGAAGGCGAGCGGGTGAGCCCCTGGTGCCTGATCATGAGGATCCGCGGCGGGCTGATCGTCGAGTCGCATTCCTACCTCAGCGACGCCGACCTGCTCGATCGACTGGGCCTGATGGACCCGGAGGCGGCGGCGGCTGACGGCGAGCCGCTCCGCCGGTAGCACCCGCGTCGCCCCGGGGTCACGCCGAGACCCGCTCCGCGCTGCTGAGGGCCCGTTCGAGGAGGGCTTCCGCGACCCGCTCCCCCGAACGGATCGCGCCGTCGACCGCGCCGTGGGAGATCGTGGCGGTCTCCGTGCCGGCCCAGTGGATCCTCCCGTGCGGCCGTCGCAGGAGGTGTCCGTATGCGGTCAGCACCCCCGGGGGAAAGTGAGCCATCGAGCAGCCCCTGCTCCACGGCTCGTTCCACCAGCAGGTCTCCACGACGTCCACGGGAGCTGCGGCCTTCGGGCCGAACCGGGCGGCCAGGGAGGACAGCAGCCTCGCGCGCCGATCCTCAGCCGCCAGCGCGTCGAGTCGCTCCGCCACCGCTCCGAAGGCGAACGCGGCAAGCACCCCCCTGGTTCCATCCGGCGGAGAGGCATCGATGGTCACCTCGGCGGGTGAGCCGGGCTCGGCGCTCTGTCCGCTGAGTCCGTCCTCGCGCCAGAACGGGGTCTCATACACGACCGCCGTCTTGGTCTCCACTCCCGCCACCGCACGCCGGTAGAGCTCGACCCGGTCGGCCTCGAGTGACGGCGTGAACTCGATCTCGAGCACCAGCGCCGGCGGTACTGCGAGGACCACGTGGGCGGCCGACACGTTCACGCGCTCGGAGCTGACCGAGACCCGCTCGTCGTGCTGGGTCACGGACCTGACGGGCGAGTCGAGGTGGACGGCCTCGCCCAGACCGGCCGCCACCCGCTCGGCGAGGCCACCGAGGCCACCATCCACGAGTTTCTCCTGGGCTCCCCCCTCGATCGAGAACAGGGTCTCGATCTTGTTGTGGGCCCTCACCAGGAACAGCAGGTCGAGCAGGGAGACGTCGTGCATGTCGGGTGCTGCGAACAACCCTCGCACCGCCATTTCGAACAGGTCCCGACCGATCCTGGAGCTGAGCCACGTGCGGTCGAGCCAGTCCTGCACGCTCTGCGAGTCCCACTCCCGCGCGCGGCGGGCGCCCCACGGCTCTTCGAGGGGAACCTGCCTGGCCAGCCGGTCGAGCTTCATCTGCGCCCACGCGATGCTCATCACGGCCAACGGGCTGATCTTGGGGATCAGGCCTGTGTACCTGCGCGTGCGGCCACCCCCGAGTAGCAGGTGAGCACCCTCGACGTAGGTCCGATAGGTGCTCGCACCAACCTCCTTCACCAACCCGAGCGCCGCCTCGTGCTGGGGAGCAAGCCACGCTCCGCCGCGGTCAATCGGGAGCCCGTCGGCGCGTGGTTCCGTCCAGGTGCGTCCGCCGACCCTCCCTCTCGCCTCCAACACCACCACGGATCTGCCGGCCCGGGCCAGGCGGCGCGCCGCGGTCAGCCCCGCAAACCCCGCGCCGACGACACACACATCGGCATCCAGCGGCTCCACCGCCGTCAAGTTACTCGCCCGCCCCACGCAGCGCGGCGCCGCGTGACCGCCCAGGTCGCGCTGATAGGTTCGGCGGGTGCTCGGCCTGCCCGACGGGGTGAAAGCCTGCCTGTTCGACCTCGACGGCGTCCTCACGAAGACCGCCAAGGTCCACGCGGCCGCCTGGAAGCAGATGTTCGACGACTTCCTGCGCGCGCGGGCCGAGCAGCATGGACGGGAGTTCGTCCCGTTCGACGAGGTCAGGGACTACGAGCAGTACGTTGACGGCAAGCCCCGCTACGACGGGGTCGCATCCTTCCTCGACTCGCGCGGTATCCAGCTCGAGGAGGGGACGCCCCAGGACCCTCCGGGAGCCGAAACGATCCACGGCCTGGGAAACCGCAAGAACGTGATCGTGCTGGACATGATCGAGCGCCACGGCGTCGAGACCTACGAGGGCTCCGTGGAGTACGTGCACGCGGTCCGCAGCGCCCACATGACGGCGGCGGTGGTCTCTTCGAGCAGCAATGCCCATGAGG
The DNA here is from genome assembly GCA_035506775.1 of Solirubrobacteraceae bacterium. Taxonomy (GTDB): domain Bacteria; phylum Actinomycetota; class Thermoleophilia; order Solirubrobacterales; family Solirubrobacteraceae; genus Palsa-744. The sequence continues at coordinate 4,611 of DATJOU010000221.1, forward strand.
TGCTCGCCGCCGCCGGTATCGAGCAGCTGTTCGACGTCGTGATCGACGGCGGGCTCGCCGATCGTGAGCACCTGCTCGGGAAGCCGGCACCGGACACCTACCTGGCGGGAGCGCGGGCGGTCGGGTCGCGGCCCGCGGAAGCCGCCGTGTTCGAGGACGCGATCGCGGGGGTGGAAGCCGGACGCGCGGGGCGCTTCGGCTGCGTCGTGGGCGTCGACCGGCTCGGGCAGGCGGACGCGCTGCGGGACCACGGCGCGGACGTCGTGGTCGCGGACCTCGGTGAGCTGCTGGACTCGCCGTGATCCACCATTCCGGCTTCGTGGTCGAGCCCTGGTCGCTGCACGAGACCAAGCTCGACCTCGAGTACCTCGCCCAGACCGAGTCGCTGTTCTCGCTCGCCAACGGGCACATCGGCATGCGCGGGAACCTCGACGAGGGAGAGCCGTACGGGATCCCGGGCACCTATCTGGCGGGCTTCTACGAGCAGCGCAGGCTTCCGTACGCGGAGCCCGGATACGGCTACCCCGAGGCGGGCGAGACGACCGTCAACGTCACCAACGGGAAGGTGCTGCGGTTGCTGGTCGAGGACGAGCCGTTCGATATCCGCTACGGCACCCTCCTGGCGCACGAGCGGGTGCTCGACCTGCGGGCGGGGGTGTTGACGCGCACCGTCGAATGGTCCTCCCCGACCGGCCGCGTGGTGAGGGTCAGGTCGACGAGGGTGGTGAGCCTCTCGCGGCGGGCGATCGCCGCGATCCGCTACGAGGTCGAGCCCGTCGAGGGCAAGCTCCCGGTGGTCGTGCAGTCGGAGCTGGTCGCAAACGAGCCGCTGCCGACGGGTGAGGACGACCCCCGTGGAAGCACCGGACCCGAGACGGCGCTCGTCACCCGGCACGCGGCCGTCGACGGTTCGCGAGGGCTGCTCGTCCACGCCACCAGAGCGAGCAAGCTGCAGGTGGCCGCGGCGATGGGACACGTGCTCGACACGACCCAGCAGGTGGACGTCAGCTCCGAAAGCCGCGATGACCTGGCCCGCGTCACGTTCGCCGGCGACGTCGAACCCGGATCGCCGCTGCGGCTCATCAAGTACGTCGCCTACGGGTGGTCGGGAGGACGGTCGGCGGACGCCCTCCAGGACCAGGTCGCGGCGGCACTCGCCAGCGCCCACCAGAGCGGCTGGGAGAAGCTGCTCTCCGAGCAGCGGGAGTACCTCGACCGCTTCTGGGAGGGGGCCGACATGGAGATCGAAGGGGACGACGAACTGCAGCAGGCCGCCCGTTTCGCCCTCTTTCACATCCTCCAGGCGGGCGCCCGTGGGGAGCAGCGGCCGATCGCCGCCAAGGGGCTGACGGGACCCGGTTACAACGGCCACGCCTTCTGGGACACGGAGACCTACGTGCTGCCGGTGCTGATGTACACAGCACCGCGAGCCGCCCGCGACGCGCTCGCCTGGCGCCACGGCACCCTCGGGGCCGCACGTGAGCGGGCGCGGGTACTCGGCCT
>DATJOU010000222.1:0-12443 GCA_035506775.1 Solirubrobacteraceae bacterium
CCGGCGGCGTGGACGCGCACGAGCACCTCGCCGGTGCCCGCGACCGGGTCGGGATGGTCCTCCAGGAATATCTCGTTGTCGCGGATCGTGGCTGCCCGCATGGCCGGCGAAGCCTACCCGCGCTCCAGCAGCGCGACGCTCTCGATGTGGTGGGTCTGGGGGAACATGTCCACCGGGCGGACCCGCCGCAGCGTCCACCCGGCAGCCACCATTTCGGCCGCGTTGGGGGCCAGCGTGGTGGGGTTGCAGGACACGTACACGATCCGCTTGGGGGCCGCCTCCACGATCCGCTGGACGACCTTCTTCGACAGCCCCGCCCGGGGCGGATCCACGACCACGACGTCCGGACGCCCGGCCCGCTCCACCAGCTCGGGGAGCGCCGCCCGCGTGTCGCCGGCGAAGAAGCGGGCGTTGGTGATCCCGTTGCGGGCCGCGCCCGCGATCGCGTCGGCGACCGCCGGCTCGAGCAGCTCGATCCCCCACAGCTCGCCGGCTCGCGGAGCGAGCGTGAGCCCGATCGAGCCGATCCCGCAGTACAGGTCGAAGACCCGCTGCCAGCTCTCGAGGGCGGCGAACTCTCCCACCACCCCGTACAGCACCTCGGACATCTCGGTGTTGGTCTGGAAGAAGGCCTCGGCGGAGATGCGCAACTCCAGGCCGCAGAGCTGCTCCGCCAGCTCTCCCTCCCCGTACACGAGCTCGGTGTCTCCCCCGGCGGTCGTCTCGGCAGGGCTCCCCGACCGCGTCCACAGCAGTCCCTCGAGCTGCTCGCCGAGGCCCTCACGCAGGACCTCGGCCAGCCCGAACACCTCGAGCTCCCCGTCGCTGGTGACGAGGCGCACCTGCAGCGTGGCGGTGCGGCGGCCTTCGCGGACCACGACGTTGCGCAGCTGTGGGCGCCCGTCCGCAGCCGGCCCGATCGAGTGGGTCCGGCGTCCCGCGCGAGGAGCAGCCTCGCCGTCGCGCTGCTCGCGGCGTCCCCGCTCCCAGGCCCCCAGGCCCTGCTCGCGGCACCACCCGAGTACGAGCTCGCGGGCGCGGTTGCCGCGCTCGGAGGCCAGCAGGCAGTCGTCGATCGGGGCCACGCGACGGGCTCCCGCCGAGTCGTGGAAGCCGCAGATCAGCTGACCGTCCGCATCGCTCCCGAACGAGTACTCGAGCTTGTTGCGGTAGCGCCACTGTTCGCCGGCCGGGACGATCTCCTCCAGCTCGAAGCCCTCCAGCCCGCCGATCCGCCGCAGCGCCTCGCCCACCTGCTCGCGCTTGACCTGCAGCTGACGCTCGTAGGGGAGCACCTGCCACGGGACCCCCGGGTGGTTCGCCTTCGGCGGGATCCGCTCGGGGCCGGGGCGCAGCACCTCCAGCGTGCGGGCGTGGGCGTAGGAGCGCTTGCGCTTGTGCACCACCGCCCTGACGCGATCCCCGGGCACGGCCCCGGCGACGAACACGACGTACCCGCCGTCACCCAGCCGCGCCACCCCCTCTCCGCCGAAGGCGAGCGACTCGACCTCCAGCTCGAGCTCGTCGCCCCGCTGGGGGCGGGCCGGGGCCGCCGCCAGCGCGCCGGTCTCGGGAGCCTGCTCGCTCACGGGGACTCGCCCGCGCGCGCGAGGAGCAGCTCGAGCAGCGCCTTCTGGGCGTGGCGCCGGTTCTCGGCCTGATCCCAGATCCGCTGACGCGACCCGTACAGCACCTCGGCCGAGATCTCCTCGCCCGCGTGCGCGGGGAGGTCGTGCATCGCGAAGGCTCCCGCGGCGGCGTGGTCGAGCAGGGCGTCGTCGACCGTGTAGGCGGCCAGCGCCCGGCGGCGCTCCTGCGCCTCCTGCTCGTCGCCCATGCTCACCCACACGTCGGTGTACACGGCCCGGGCTCCCCCGACCGCCTCCTGCGGGTCCTCGTGGAATGTCACGATCCCGCTCGCCCCGGGCGCCAGCGACACCGCGTCCTCGAGCGAGTAGCCGGACGGGGAGGCGATCGCCACGTGCAGCCCCGCGAGCGTCCCCAGCACAGCCAGCGAGCGGGCGACGTTGTTGCCGTCGCCGACGTAGGCGATCCGCAGCCCGGTGAGGGTGCCGTACGCCTCGCGCAGGGTCAGCAGGTCGGCGAGCCCCTGGCAGGGGTGGTGGTCGGGGCTCAGCATGTTGATGACCGGCACCCGGCTGTAGCGCGCCAGCTCCTGCAGCGTCTCCTCCGAGCCGGTCCTCAGGCCGACGGCCGCAACGTGGCGGCCGAGCACGATCGCCGTGTCGCGCAGCGCCTCCCCCCGCGAGAGCTGCATCTCGTCGCTGCGCAGGATCAGCGGCTGGCCGCCGAGCTCGTGGACCCCGACCTCGAACGACACGCGCGTGCGGGTCGAGGGCTTCTGGAAGATCAGGGCCACGCTGCGTCCCTCCAGGGCGTTGGATCGCAGCGGCTCGCGCTTGAGCTCCTCGGCACGCGCGAGCAGCTCTTCGAGTTCCCCGCTCGTCAGCTCGGCGCCTGTCAGGAAGTGGGGTGTCATGGGGAGAGCGGTGAGTGTAGGTGCTCCCCGTCCCGCCCCGGGGCGCCGCTAGCATCGGCCGCGATGAGAGCGGCGACGTCGTGGGGAGCACTCGCGGGCGTAGTCCTGGCGCTGTGCGGCTGCGGCTCCTCCTCGAGTGGGACCACGAGCGGGACCACGAGTGGGGGCGGGGCGAAGACCTCGACCTCGCCGGCCTCGGTCCACATCGACACGAGCCCCCGGTTCGCCGCGCCCACCGCCGCCACGCCACTGCAGAGCGGCGTCGTGCAGATCGCCTACCGCGACATCGCGATCTTCCCCGACGTGGTCAGGGTGAAGGCGGGGAGCACCGTGAAGTGGACCAACTACGACCCGGTCGAACACAACGTGACCAGCGTCAACGGTCCCCAGAGGCTGCGCTCGGGCAACTTCGGCCAGGGCCACAGCTACCAGGTGGTGCTGAGCCGGCCGGGGACGGTGCACTACGTCTCCACCACCCAGCCCACGACGATGAACGGGACGATCGAAGTCGTCGGCTAGGTGGTTGATTCCACGACGGGGTGCCGTGTCTCCGGTGGAATCAACCAGCTAGGCCTGCGGGGGCGGCCCGAACTCGGCCAGGCCGGCGTGGCTGGTCGAGGGGGTGGCGTACGTCCGCCGCGGGATCCGCCCGGCGCCGTATGCCAGGCGCCCCGCGCTGACCGCGTCGCGCATCGCCCACGCCATCCGCACCGGATCCTCGGCGCGCGAGATCGCGGAGGCGGCCATCACCGCGTCGCAGCCGAGCTCCATCGCCAGGGACGCGTCGGAGGCGGTGCCGATGCCCGCGTCGAGGACCACCGGGACGCTCACGGATTCCCGGATCAGGGAGATGTTGTACGGGTTGCGGATCCCCATGCCGCTGCCGATCGGGGACCCCAGCGGCATCACCGCAGCGCACCCGAGGTCGGCCAGCCGGCGGGCCAGGACGGGGTCGTCGGTCGTGTACGGGAGCACCACGAAGCCGTCGGCCAGGAGCTCCTCGGCGGCCCGCAGCAGCTCCGGGGCGTCCGGCATCAGCGTGTCCTCGTCGCCGATCACCTCGAGCTTGACCCAGTCGGTTCGGAACGCCTCGCGAGCCATCTGGGCGGTCAGCACCGCGTCGCGGGCGGTGTGGCAGCCGGCCGTGTTCGGCAGCAGCGTCACGCCGGCGGCGGCGAGCACGTCCACCAGCGAGCCGCTCTGGCCGGCACCCCCGCTCCCGAGCCGGCGCAGCGCGACCGTCACCAGCTCGCAGCCGCTGGCGCGGACCGAGTCGGCGAGCAGCTCCAGCGAGGCGAAGCCGCCGCTGCCCAGCAGCAGGCGCGAGCGCAGCTCCCGGCCGGCGACCACGAACGGGTCATCGCCCGCACCGGCTCGCCCGTCCGCGCGCCCACCGAGCGTCGTTCCCAGCTGCGGCTCGACCGCCACCGGCCGGCTAGCCCCCCTGCATCGCGGTCAGCACCTCGACGCGGGCGTCGGCGCCGAGGGCGAAGGACTCCCAGCGGGTGCGCGGGATCACCTCTCCGTCGACGGCCACGGCCACCCCGCGTTCGTCCGGTGCCAGCCCGAGCCCCGCCAGCACGCCGGCCACGGTCGTGCCGACCTCCACGTCCGAGCGCTCCCCGTTGAGGACGATCACTTCTGCATCCCCGCGTAGGCGCCGGCCTCGCGGCGATCCCCGCGGCCGTCGGCGGCCGTGTCACCGAAGCGTCCCGGGTCGCACGCCGCCAGCAGGCGCTCGTGGTCCTCGGCCCGGGCGCCGGGGTCAAGCAGGCCGAGCGCCAGCTCCGCCGTGAGCGGCGCCAGCAGGATCCCGTTGCGGTGGTGCCCGGTCGCCAGGATCAGCCCCTCGAGCGGCCCACGGCCGATCAGAGGGGCGTTGTCGGGGGTGCCCGGGCGCAGCCCCACGGAGACCTCCTCCAGCTCGAGCTCGGTCACCCCCGGGACCAGCTCGCGGGCGTCGCGCAGCAGCCCGTACACGCCTCCGGCGGTGGGGGTCAGCTCGAAGCCGCGCTCCTCGACCGTCGCGCCGAGCACGTAACGGCCGTCCCCACGCGGGAGCAGGTAGCCGCCCTCGTAGCGGACCGTGCGCGTCAGCAGTCCCGGGCCGCCCGGGTCGCGAAGGCGCATGATCTGCCCCTTCACGGGGCGCACCGGGACGCGCTCCCCGAGCACCGGCTGCGCCAGCCCGTGGCTCCAGGCCCCGGCCGCCAGCACGACCTCCCCGGCCTGCACGCGCTCGCCGGCGCCGCTGCGGACGCCCGTCACGCGCGTTCCCCCGCGGTCGACCTCCAGGCCGCTCACAGGGGTGTGCTCGTGCAGGGCCACACCCGCGCGCTCGCACGCCCGCCGCAGGGCCGAGAGCACCTCGCGCGGGTCCACCGAGTGGTCATCCGGGCACTCGATCGCCGCCCGCACCGTCGGCGCCAGCGCCGGCTCGCGTTCGCGGGCCTCACTCGGGAGCAGCCGCCGGACGGGCAGCTGCAGCGAGCTGCGCAGCTCGAGCTGGCGCTGGAGCTCGCCCGCCTCGTCGTCGTCACGGGCCACCATCAGCGTCCCGTTCGCGTTCAACGACGGGCCGGTGCCCGTCGCGGACGCGAGCTGTTCCACGAACCCCGGCCACGCCGCGGCGGCCCGCAGGCCGAGCCCGAGCGAGCGGCGGGCGGCGGAGCCGAACTCGACCTCCGCCACCGGGGCGAGCATCCCGGCGGCGACACGGGACGTGGCTCCTCCCAGCCTGTCGCCCTCGAGCAGCGCCACGGACATGCCCCGCTCACGCGCGCGCCAGGCGACGGCGAGACCGACGATCCCGCCGCCAACGACCAGCACGTCGAAGCGCTCGCCGGTGACCGAAGACGGTGACACTGGGGCTGATGCTAGTCCTCGGGCGAGGCTCTGCGAGACTCCGGCGGAGAGGGATTTGTTGGCATCCGCCCCGCAAACAGAGCGTCGTGACCGGCTCGAGCGCTCGCGCCTGTACCTCGTCTGCGGCGCCGCCGCGGACGGCGTCCGGCGCGAGGGGGTCGAGCTGCCCGACCTGATCCGCGCGGCGGTCGCGGGCGGGGTGGACGTCGTCCAGCTGCGCGAGAAGCGACTGGCGGACGACGAGCTCACCGCCGTCGCCTCGGCCGCGGCGGCCCTGTGCGTACGGCTGGGAGCGCTGCTGATCGTCAACGACCGCCCGGCGGTGGCGGCCGCCTCGGGGGCGGACGGGATCCACGTCGGGCAGGACGACCTGCCACCGCAGGAGGTGCGCGAGATCGTCGGGCCGGAGATGCTCCTGGGCCTCTCCACGCACACCCCGGAGGAGATCGACGCGGTGGACCCCGGCCTGGTCGACTACATCGGCGTCGGCCCGGTGCACGAGACCCCCACCAAGCCGGGCCGCCCGGCGGTGGGGCTGGAGCTGGTCCGGTACGCGGCGGCGAACGCCACCGTCCCGTTCTTCGCGATCGGGGGACTCGACCCCGGCAACCTGCGCGAGGTGCTCGGCGCCGGGGCCGAGCGGGTGTGCGTGCTGCGGGCGGTCACCGGTGCCCGCGACCCTGAGGCCGCCGCCCGCGAGCTGTGCGGGATCCTCGAGGCCGCGCCGGCTGCGGAGGCGGACAGTTGAGCAGCAGCCGCGACGAGCAGGCACGGGCCGAGCTGACCCCGCTGGGCCCGGACGAGCGGCCGCCCGCGCTGGTGGCCGCGATCGTGGTGTGCGTGCTGCTGGCGATCGGCGTGATCGTGAGCGCGCTCACCGTCCACGACCTCTCCCGCCACGGTGGCTCGCTGCCCGGCGGCGTGCTGCTGGCGGCGATCCTGCTGGCGCTCGCCGCCGGGATGGCGCGCCGACGTTACGGAGCGGTGCTCGGCTTCGAGGCCCTGCTCGGCTTCCAGATCCTGGTCACCTCGCTCGCGCTCACGGTCGCCTCGACGCTCACGGCGGCGGGCGAGTGCCTGGTGGCGATCGCGCTGGGCGGGTGGCTGTTCTGGAAGCTGATCCGCGTGATGGGCCGCATCCAGGCGGGCGAGCGCGAGAGGGCGCTTCGCTAGGCTGCAGCCGCATGGCTGAGAGCTCCTACGACTGCATAGTCATCGGCTCGGGGCCAGGCGGGTACGTGGCGGCGCTGCGGGCGGCGCAGCTCGGGAAGCGCACGGCGGTTGTCGAGCGCGACAAGCTCGGCGGGCGCTGCCTCAACTACGCCTGCATCCCCGCCAAGGCGGTGCTGCGCTCGGCGGACCTGCTCACGGAGATGCGCGAGGGCGAGGAATTCGGCATCCGGGCGGGGTCGATCGAGATCGACTACGCGGCCATCCAGGCGCGCCGGGACAAGGTCGTGAACACGCTCACCTCCGGGGTCGGAGGGCTGTTCCGCAAACACGGCATCGAGGTGCTCGAGGGCTCCGGGGCGCTGCTCCCGGACGGGTCCGTGGCCGTCGGCGGAGAGTCCTACGGAGCGCAGGGGGTGGTGCTGGCCACGGGGTCGGTTCCACGTCCGATCCCCGGAACGCAGTTCGGGGGCCGGGTGATCGGGACCGAGGAGGCGTGGGCGCTGAGCGAGGTGCCCGCCCGCATGGCCGTCGTCGGAGCCGGCCCGTCGGGCACGGAGATCGCCTCGGCGTTCGCCCGGCTGGGCAGCGAGGTGCTGCTGGTCGAGGCGCTCGAACGGGTGCTGCCGACCGAGGACGCCGACATCTCGAGGCTCGTCGAACGGGGCCTCAAACGCCAGAAGATCCAGGTCCACACCGCCACCCCGGTCGCCGACGTGAGCGCCACCGGGGACGCGGTCGCGTTCTCGTTCGGCGAGGAGCGGGCGGAGGTCGACTACCTCGTGATCGCCGCCGGCCGCGGGGCCGACATCGAGGGCCTCGGGCTCGGCGAGGCGGGCGTCGAAGTCGACGAGCGCGAACTGGTCAAGGTGGACGGGGCGCTGCGCACCAGCCGCCCCGGGGTGTGGGCGATCGGCGACCTCGTCAGCGGGCCGGCCCTCGCCCACAAGGCCTCCGACGAGGGCATCATCGCCGTCGAGGACATGTCGGGGCTGGCGACCCACCCGATCGTGCACGTGGACATCCCGCGGGCGACCTTCTGCCAGCCGAACGTCGGCTCCTTCGGGCTCACCGAGGAGCAGGCGAGGGAGGAGGGCTACGACGTGGTGGTGGGCAAGGTCCCCTACGGGGCGGTCGGCGGAGGGACCGTGTACGGCGACCGCACCGGGCTGGTGAAGGTGGTCGGCGAGCGCAACTACGGGGAGCTGCTGGGAGGACACATCGTCGGCTCCAGAGCCACCGAGATGATCCAGGAGCTGGTCAACGTCCGGGCGCTCGAGGGCGGCTTCCCCGAGCTCGCACGGATCATCCACGGGCACCCGACGCTGTCGGAGGCGGTCATGGAAGCCGGCCGCGCGGCCGACGGCTGGCTGATCCACGGGTAGCACGCGTTACCCAAGCCTCCCCCACGGGAGGTCGCCCTGGTGACGGCCACCTTCTACTTCGACCTAGCCAGCCCGGACGCGTACCTCGCCGCCGAGCGGGTCCTCGGCGAGCTCCCGGGGCCGGTCGCCTGGACGCCGGTGCTGGCGAGCGGGCTGGAGAACGGGCCAGCGACGGGGGGCGGAGCGGTGTCGCATGAGCGGATCGCGGAGCGGGCCCGGGAGCTCGGGCTGCAGGAGCTGCGCTGGCCGGAGCCGTTCCCCTTCGACAGCAGCCTCGCGATGCGGGTGGCCACCTACGCCCGCCAGATCGGCCGCGTGGTGCCCTTCGCCCAGGCCGCCTTCCGGCAGGCGTTCGCGGGCGGACGCTCGCTGGCCGACGAGGACTCGGTGCTGATCGCGGCGGCCGCCTGCGAGATGCACCCGGCGGCGGTGCTGGCGGGAGCCGCCACGCGCTCCGTGACCGCAGAGCTCGAGGGCGCCACCGCCCGCGCCCGCGAGGCCGGCGTGCGATGCGTCCCGGCGGTGCTCGTCCCCGGCGCGGACGAGGGGGACGCGGCGGAGGTGTTCCACGGCGAGTGCTCGCTGACCCGGGCCGCCGTCCACATGGGCGGCGGGATGCGGGGCCGATCGTGAAGGCGCGCGACGCCTACCGGCTGATCGTCAGGCGCGGTGGCATCGCGCCCGCGCTGCTGGCCGACCCCTCCCGTGTGGACCACGTCGAGATCGTCGAGATCGACAGCGGCGAAGTCGTGCTGTTCTGGGATCTCGCCCCGCACGAGGCCAGCCGTCGCGCCCGCGCCGTGCGTCAGGAGCTCGGGGCGCTCAGCCCCGAGGAGTTCCTCTCGCGCTGGGCTACCGTGGATCAGTGACGGAAGTGATCCCGGACGCAGACACCAGGCGCGAGTGGCTAGAGACCATGACGCTGATCCGCCGCTTCGAGGAGCGGGCGGGGGAGATGTATGCGCGGGCCAAGATCGGAGGCTTCCTCCACCTCTCGATCGGCGAGGAGGCGACGATCGTCGGCAGCGCCAGGGCGCTGCGGGACACGGACTACCTGATCTCCACCTACCGCTCCCACGGTCACGCGCTGGTGCGCGGAACGCCCCCCGAGAAGGTGATGGCCGAGCTGTTCGGCCGCGTCGACGGGTGCTCCCACGGGCGTGGGGGGTCGATGCACATGTTCGACCTCGAGCACCGCTTCATGGGCGGCTACGGGATCGTCGGCGGGAACCTCCCGATCGCGGCCGGGATCGCGCTCGCGAGCGACCTCCAGGGCCTCGACGAGGTGACCCTGTGCACGTTCGGGGACGGCGCCTCCAACCAGGGGACCTTCGGCGAGACGCTGAACCTCGCCGCCCTCTGGAGGCTGCCGGTGCTGTTCATGGTCACCAACAACCAGTTCGGGATGGGAACCGCGCTGCGACGACACTCCGCGGTCACCGACCTGCAGCGCAAGGGCGAGAGCCTCGGCGTGCCCGGGGTGCGCTGCGACGGGATGGACGTGACCGAAACCTATGCGGTGGTGTGCGACGCGCTGGCGCGGGTGCGAGAGGAGCGCAGGCCGTTGCTGGTGGAGGCGGTCACCTACCGCTTCCGCGGCCATTCGATGGCCGACCCGGAGCAGTACCGCAGCCGCGAGGAGGTGGAGCGCTGGCGCGAGCGCGACCCGCTCGGGGTGTTCGCCCGCCAGCTGACCCGCGAGGGGGTGATCGACGAGCAGGAGCACCAGCGGATCGACGAGCAGGCGATCGCCCGCGTGGACGCGGCGGTCGAGTTCGCCGACAACTCCCCCTTCCCCTCGCCGGACTCCCTCTACGACGACGTGTACGTGCTCGACGGCGAGGTCCGCTCCACCTACGCCTCCGACCCCGCCGAGGAGCGGCGGGCCGGTCCGGCTGGCGCCGAGGACGGCGCGGGAGCGGCACCGGACGGCGCGCCGGCCGAGCCCGAGCCGGCGGCCAACGACGAGATCCCCCAGCAGCTCACCGACGCCCTCGCGGTCGGCGAGGACGGCCACGAGAAGGCGGGGTCCTCGCTCTGATGTCCGAGCTGCGCTACCGCGAGGCGTTGCGGGAGGCCCTGCGGGAGGAGATGCGACGCGACGAGCGGGTGGTGCTGATGGGGGAGGACATCGGCGTGTTCGGAGGTGCCTTCAAGGTCACCGAGGGGCTGCTCGAGGAGTTCGGCGAGGCGCGCGTGCGCGACACGCCGATCTCCGAGAACACGATCGTGGGGGTCGGCGTCGGCGCGGCGATGACCGGCCTGCGGCCGGTTGTCGAGCTGATGACGATCAACTTCGCGCTGCTCGCCTTCGACCAGATCGTCAACCACGCCGCCCACATCCACTACATGTTCGGCGGCCAGGTGGGGGTGCCGCTGGTGGTGCGGATGCCACAGGGGGCCGGTCACCAGCTCGGTCCCACCCACTCGCACTGCTTCGAGGCGATGTTCCTCCACGTTCCCGGGCTGCTGGTCGCCGCGCCGGCGACGGCGGCCGACGCCAAGGGCCTGCTTACGAGCGCGATCCGCGACGAGAACCCGGTGATCTTCATCGAGCACGAGTCCCTCTACGGGGTCCGCGGCGAGGTCCCCGAGGGAGAGCACGTCGTGCACTTCGGAGAGGCCCGCGTGGCCCGCGCCGGCGAGGACGTGACCATCGTGGGCGTGTCCCGCATGGCCCAGACGGCCGAACGGGCGGCCGACACGCTGGCGAGCGAGCACGGGGTCGAGGCCGAGGTGATCGACCCTCGCACCCTGCGCCCCCTCGACCTGGACACGATCCTCGCCTCCGTCGCGCGCACCAACCGCTGCGTGGTGGTCGAGGAGGGCTGGCCGCACGGAGGCGTGGGCGCGAACCTCGCCGCACTGATCACCGAGCAGGCCTTCGACGACCTCGACGCGCCGGTCACGAGGGTCACCGGGGCCGACGTGCCGATGCCCTACTCCAAGCCGCTCGAGGACATCGCCTACCCACACCAGGGACAGGTCGTGGCGGCCGCGCTGAGCACGCTCGGCGCCCGGCCGGCGGGGGCAGCGACGAGCGGCTGATGGCCGAGATCGTGATGCCCCGGCTGTCGGACACGATGGAGGAGGGCACGATCCTGCGCTGGCTCAAGGGCGACGGGGAGCTGGTGGCCCGCGGCAGCGAACTGGTCGAGATCGAAACCGACAAGGCCGCGATGACCTACGAGTCCGACCAGGAGGGCGTGCTCGAGATCGTGGCTCCCGAGGGCGCAACGCTCGCGATCGGCGAGCTGATCGCCCGCATCGGCCCCACCGCCACCGCCACCGCCGAGCCCTCCACGAACGGTCAGCGGGCCGCGGACGTGCAACCGCAGCCGCAACCGGCGCCCGCCCCTGAGCAGCCGGTCGCGAGCGAAGCGGCCCCTGCGGCGCAACAGGCGCCCGTGCCCGCGCGGGCACAGGCCCCGGCCCAGGCAGCGGCCGCCCCGGGGACGGGGCGGATCAGGGCCTCGCCGCTCGCCCGCCGGCTGGCACGCGAGAGCGGGATCGACCTGGCGGCGCTCTCGGGCTCCGGCCCCGGCGGCAGGATCGTGAGGGCCGACGTGCTGGGCGCCGGCGGCGGAGCGAGCGCTCCGGCGCGGGCGGCGCCAGCCCCGGCCGCTGCCCCGGCAGGCGACGGTCAGGCCGCGGTGCTCGAGGGGGTGGCCACGGCCAAGGGCGAGACGACCGTGGTGGAGCTCACACGGACGCAGGCGACGATCGCCCGCCGGATGGCCGAGTCGAAGGCCACGATCCCCGACTTCGAGCTGCAGATCGACGTGGACATGGAGGGGTGCGTGGCGCTGCGCTCGGAGCTGGGCCGGCTGGCGGCGGCGCACGGCGGCGCGACGGGGACGGCGGCGGCCCGGGCGCCCGCGGTCCCCACCTACAACGACATGATCGTCAAGGCGGCCGCGCTGGCGCTGCGCGAGCACCCGCGGGCCAACGGGAGCTACCGCGACGGGCAGGTCCAGATCCACTCCCGGATCAACGTGGGGGTCGCCGTCGCCGCCCAGGACGCGCTGATCGTCCCGACCGTGTTCGACGCCGACGAGAAGTCGCTCGGCGAGATCGCGCGCGAGACGGGGGTGCTGGTGGAACGCGTGCGCGGAGGCACCATCACCCCGCCAGAGCTCGGAGGTGGGACGTTCACGGTGTCCAACCTGGGGATGTACGGGATCCGTAGCTTCACGGCGATCATCAACCCGCCCCAGGCCGCGATCCTGTCCGTCGGGGAGCTGCAGCCGCGGGCGGTGGCCGACGGCGAACAGGTGGGCGTCCGCCGCATGCTCACGCTCACGCTGGCCTGCGACCACCGGATCCTCTACGGGGCCGACGCGGCGCTGTTCCTGGCACGGATCCGGGAGCTGCTGCAGACGCCGACGGCTCTTACCCTGTAGGAAGCGCACATGAGCACCTACGAGCGATCACCCGAGGAGCTCCGGGTCCGGCACCTGGGCACCGTCCCCTACGTGCGGGCGCTCGCGCTCCAGGAACAGGTCCGCGCCCGCCGCCAGGCC
>DATJOU010000223.1:0-4800 GCA_035506775.1 Solirubrobacteraceae bacterium
CGGGAGCTGCTGATCGTCGTGCAGAGCGAGCAGCCGTCGCGACCCTCGCGCCTGCTGTGGGTGGGCGCCGCCGGCCTGCCCGGGCGCTCGCACGGCGAGCTCACGTCCACCGACACGGGCGTCCGGGGACTGGTCTCGAGCAGCGACCTCGCCGCCACGATCCTCGCCCACGCGCGGGTGGTGCGCCCCCGCGCGATGCAGGGCAGCCCGATCCGGGTCGAAGGCGGTCTCGACGCCCCCGCGCTGCGGAGCACGATCGCCCGTCTCGGCGTGATCGGCGAGCGGCGACTGCCGGCCCTGGGCTGGCTGCTGGCCGCCTGGGCGCTGCTGCTGCTGGCGTGCTCGCGCTCGCCACAGGCGCGCCGCTGGGCGCTGCGCGCGGGCGGGCTGGGGGTGCTGTGGGCTCCGGTGGTGGCGATGCTGACGGCGGCCCTCGCCCCCGCCGCCGCCGTCGAGTACGCGCTCTTGGCCGTCCTGTGCCCGCTGCTCGGCGCGCTCAGCGACCGCCTGCTGGGATGGCCGCGCGCGCCTTCTGCGCCGGCGATCGCGTGCGTGACGGCGATCGCCGCCGACGCACTCGCGGGCAGCCGTCTGCTGATGCGCTCGCTGGCCGGCCCCGATCCCGCGCTGGGGGCGCGCTTCCACGGCGTCGGCAACGACCTCAAGTCGGCACTCGCGGTGCTCGTGCTGGCGGCGGTGGCGGGCGGCCTGTACCCGTCCCGGCGGGGGCGGCGGGCGTGGCTGGCGATGGCCCTGGCCGGTGCCGCGCTGGCCTGCGTGGAGGGGGCCACGCGCCTCGGCGCCGGCGTCGGGGGAGTGGTGGTCGTGTGCGTGTCGTTCGCGCTCGCAGTCGCGCTGCTGTTGCCCGGCGCGCGGGCCCGCCGGCGGGCGCTGATCGTGGTCGCGAGCCCGATCGTGGGCCTCGCCGCCCTTGCCGTCATCGACCTGCTCAGCGCCCACGGCGGCGGGCAGTACTGCGGCAGCCTGCTGCACGCCCACTCGGCCGGCGAGGTACGCGAGCTGATCGTGCGCCGCTACGAAGCCGCCTGGCGCGAGCTCGGCCACGGCGCGATGCCACTGGCGACCGCGCTGGCACTCGTGGCGGGGGCCGCCGCGCTGCGCTGGCGCTCGCGCGTGCTGTCGCCGGTCGGCGGGGATCCCGCCTGGAGCGCCGCCCTCTACGCCTCGCTGGCGGCTGGGCTCGTGGGGGCCCTGATCGAGGACTCGGGCCCGCTGCTGCTGGTGGCGGCCGTGTTCACGGGCGGTTGCGTGCTTTGTTACCTGTGGGGCTGCCCCCGGACCCTGCGCGACCGTGCCGCGGAGCGGGCGCGGACGGAGCCTGCGGGGACACTCCCAGCCCGCGGCGAACCGCATCCGCTTCCGGACCCGACCCACGCACGAGCTTCCGCCGCGAGCGCGCTCCCTGCGTCAGCTCGACCTGCGCGAGCGGCAGCTTCAGGCGTCGGGCGATGAGCCGCAGTCAGCGCCTCGTTGGCGCGTCCGCGCTCGGGCGCGGCCCGCACCCGCACCCTAGTCTTCGTCCGGGCGCCTTCTGCGCACCAGCAGGATCACGACCGCGATCACGATCACGACGATCAGGACACCGCCGGCGATGTAGCGGAGTTTGTGGTGTTTGGAGGCGTGTTCCTGTTCGGCTTTGGCGGCCGCGGGAGACAGGAAGGTGAGCGGGATCTTCTTCGCCGTGATCGCGGCGTAGTACTTGGGGCCTTCTTTCTTGCCGTATTTGGCGAAGACGTGCGTGCCGTCCTTCAGCGTCACCCGCAGCGAGCGCTCGCGCTTGTTGACGATCACCGACTGGACTTCCCCGGCCTTCAGCTGCGATTCGTACTGGGAGAGGTCCTCTTTGGTGTAGGTGGGGGTGGGTTCCGCTGCCGCCACGGCGCTTCCGGCTAACAGGGCCAGCAGCGTTAGGAGCACGGCCAGCCCCCTCAGCTGGCTTGTCATCGGCGGTACCTTACATTTCCCTCTGCGTCGTGCGTCGCGGTCGGGCCACCCCGCGCGGAGGCCGCCACCCGGGACGCCCGGGAGCTCAACGGCGGGCCGCGCGGACGGCCTTGTGGCGGTCGACCTTGGAGAGCACCACCTTGCGGATCCTGACGGTCTCCGGGGTCACCTCGACGGCCTCGTCCTCCCGCACCCACTCGAGCGCCTGGTCGAGCGTCAGCTGGCGGTGGGTGTCGAGCCGCACCAACACGTCGGCGGTCGAAGAGCGCATGTTGGTGAGGTGCTTCTCCTTGACGGGGTTGACGTCGAGGTCGCCGGAGCGGGCGTGCTCCCCGATCACCATGCCCTCGTAGACCTCCTCGCCGGGACCGACGAACAGCAGTCCCCGCTCCTGGAGGGTCATCAGCGAGTAGCTCACGGTGGTGCCGCGCCGGTCGGCCACCAGGGCGCCGGTGTTGCGCGTCAGCAGCTCCCCGGCCCACGGCTCCCAGCGCTCGAAGACGTGGTGCATGATCCCGGTCCCCCGGGTCTCGGTGAGGAACTCGGTGCGGAACCCGATCAGCCCGCGGGCCGGCACCAGGTAATCCATCCGCACCCACCCGGTTCCGTGATTGGTCATGTGTTCCATCCGCCCCTTGCGGCCCGCGAGCAGCTGGGTGACGGTGCCGACGTGCTCCTCGGGCACGTCCACCGACAGCCGCTCGACCGGCTCGTGGCGTTCGGCTTCGATGAAGTGCTCGACCACGTGGGGCTGGCCGACGGTCAGCTCGAAGCCCTCGCGGCGCATCAGCTCGACCAGCACCGCCAGCTGCAGCTCGCCCCGGCCCTGGACCTCGTAGGTGTCGGGGCGCTCGGTCTGCTCGACGCGCAGGGAGACGTTGCCGACCAGCTCCTGGTCGAGCCGGGCCTTGATCTGGCGGGCGGTGATCTTGTCGCCCTCCTTGCCCGCCAGGGGGGAACTGTTGACACCCAGCGTGATCGACATCGCTGGCTCGTCCACCGTGATCACCGGCAGCGGGCGCGGGTCCTCGGCGTCGGCGAGCGTCTCCCCGATCGTGACCTCGGCGATCCCGGCGACCGCGATCACCTCGCCCGGACCGGCCTCGGCGGCCTCGACCCGCTCGAGCGCCTCGGTCAGGTACAGCTCTGCCACCTGGGCCCGCTCGACCGCGCCGTTGGCCCGGCACCAGGCGATCTGCTGGCCCTTGCGGATCGTCCCGTTCCACACCCGGCAGATCGCCAGCCGCCCGACGTACGGTGAGGCGTCGAGGTTGGTGACGAGCGCCTGCAGCGGGTGGTCGGGGTCGTACTGCGGCGGCGGGATCCGCTCCAGCAGGAGATCCAGCAACGGTTCGAGGCTGGTCCCGGACAGCGGCTGGCCGGGCTCGTACTCGCGTGAGGCGACCCCCGCCTTGGCGTTGCAGTAGACGATCGGGAACTCGATCTGGTGCTCGTCGGCGTCGAGGTCCAGGAACAGCTCGTAGACCTCGTCCACCACCTCCGAGACGCGGGCGTCGCTGCGGTCCACCTTGTTGACGACCAGGATCACCGGGAGCTTCGCCTCCAGCGCCTTGCGCAGAACGAAGCGGGTCTGGGGCAGCGGGCCCTCGGAGGCGTCCACCAGCAGCAGCACGCCATCCACCATCGTCAGGCCGCGCTCCACCTCGCCCCCGAAGTCGGCGTGGCCGGGGGTGTCGATGATGTTGAGCTTCACCCCCTTGTAGTGCAGGGAGGTGTTCTTGGCGAGGATCGTGATGCCCTTCTCGCGCTCGAGGTCCATCGAGTCGAGCACCCGCGTGGCGACGTCCTGACCTTCCCGGAAGGCGCCCGACTGCCACAGCATCGCGTCCACGAGCGTGGTCTTGCCGTGGTCGACGTGGGCGACGATCGCCACGTTGCGTATGTCCTCGCGGTCCTTCAGCACCTGCGGGGCAAGGCTAGCGATGGACGCCGGCGGATCTGAGGCCTGTCTGTAACCCGAAGCGCGCCAGGGCCGACGGGTAGCGCTCGGCGGCGGCGATCGTCTCCTCCAGCGCCGCCGCGAAGCGCCGCAGCTCCGACTCCTCGACCGTAAGGGCGGGCAGGGCCTTGATCACGTTCATGCGGTGGCCGGCCACCTGGCAGAGGATGCGGTGCTTGTGGAACAGGGGCCCGATCACCAGCTGGGCGAACAGCCCCGGCTGACGGGCCTCGACCCGCTCCCACAGGCGCCGCGCCGCGGCCCCCGGAGGGGTCCCGAACTCGATCGCCCACATCAACCCCAGGCCCCGCACCTCGCGGACGACCTCGAAGCGCTCCACCAGCGGGCTCGTGAGCTCCATCAGCAGCTCCCCCATGCGCCGGGCACGGTCGACCAGGTGCTCGTTGTCGAGCACCCGCAGGGTGGCGAGGCCGGCCGCCGCGGCGAGGTCGTTGCCGCCGAACGTGGACCCGTGGCGGACGGCCCGCTCCATCCCGTCGAACACCTTCTCGAAGGCCTCCCGGGACGCCAGCACCGCGCCGATCGGGATCAGGCCCCCCGACAGCGCCTTGGCGACGCAGATCAGGTCGGGTTCCAGCCCCCAGTGCTCGCAGGCGAGGAAGCGCCCGGTGCGGGCGATGCCGGTCTGGACCTCGTCGCACACGAACAGGGCCCCCGCCTCGCGGCACAGCCGCTGGGCCCCGGGCAGGTAGCCCGCCGGCGGGAGGTTCACGCCCTTGCCCTGCACCGGCTCGACCACGAAGGCGGCCACGTCGCCGAGGGCGAGCTGCTGCTCGAGCTCGCCGAGGTCGCCGAACGCGACCGCCCGGCAGTCCTCCAGCAGCGGCCCGAAGCCGCTGCGGAACTCGTCGTTG
>DATJOU010000224.1:0-7581 GCA_035506775.1 Solirubrobacteraceae bacterium
GCGCCGGTCATGTTCACGCCGCCCTCGCCGGTCGTCGAACTGGAGGGCGGCTCGCGCCACGTGCTCGCCCGCCTGCAGAACGGCCAGGTCTACGCGTGGGGAGCCGACGAATCCGGCCAGCTCGGGTTCGCCTCCGCCCCCGAAGGATCCGAAGGCTGCGGCCAGCACGCCTGCGCGATCATGCCCACGCTGGTGCCGTCGCTCACGCACGTGGTCCAGCTCGCCGCCGGGGAAGCCGACACGCTGGCGCTGAAAGAAGAAGAAGGCGGCAAGCGGGTCATCTACAGCTTCGGCCGGGGCGGCCTGCAGGAACTGCTCGGGCTCGGCGAATCGGCGCCCGAAGCCAGCTCGACGCCGACCCCGATCAGGGGCCTCGCGTCGGTCGGCGGGATCTCCGCCAGCTCCACCAACGGCGTTGCCTACCTGCAGGAAGGCGCACCCCCGGCGCCGCTGCTGTCGGCGGCCGGAGCCGCGGAAGCGCTCGAAGTGGGGTGGACCGCGCCGGCGGAAGCGTACCGGCTGCGCTGGAGGCCGCTGGGGACCAAACCGTGGAGCAAACCGCTGGAACGTGAAGCCATCTGCAGGAGCGAACCGGGCTGCTCCTACCAGCAGACGATCTCGGGGCTCGGACCGCAGCCCTACGAAGTCGACCTGGTCGACGCGAAGCTCAGCGAAGGCAAGGCCGGGCACGAAAAGTCGCGCTACATCTCAGCCACCGCCCTGCCGGCCCCGGGGGCACCGCTCAACACCGCCCCGCCCGCGATCGGCGGCTCTCCCCAGCAGGGACAGAGCGTGACCGCCACCACCGGCACGTGGAGCAACGGACCCACCTCCTACGCCTACCAGTGGCTGCGTTGCGAAGGCTATGGCGAAGGCGGGGCCGAAGAAGAACTGGGCGAGGAATGCGAACCGATCGAAGGCGCCACCACCGCCGCCTACACGCCCCAGGCGGCGGACGCCCGCCGCTCGCTGCGGGTCACCGTCAGGGCGTCGAACGCGTCCGGCTGGAGCCTGGCCGTCTCCAAGCCCGAAGTGGTCCTCGGCACGGGCGAAGAAACGCTCGCCTCAGCGCCCGAAAGCGTCTCCGCACCGACGATCTCCGGCCTGGCGGTGCTCGGCAGGACCCTCACCGAGCACCACGGCGGATGGGAAGGCGAAGTCGCGGGCTACTCCTACAAGTGGCTGCGCTGCAAAGGCCACACGGCCCAGGGCGCCGGCGCCGGCTGCGCCGCGATCCCCGGGGCCGCCGGCCAGAGCTACACGCTCGCGGCCGAAGACGTCGGAACGTGGATCGAGGTCCAGGAGACGGCACTCAACAGCGGCGGGTGGAACGTGGCGAGCTCGGAAGCGCTCGAAGCGATCCCGCCCGAAGTGCCGCTCAACACCGCCCTCCCGGGCATCACCGGCACGATCCAGCAGGGCCAGACGCTGAGCGCCCGCGAAGGCACCTGGACCAACAACGCCAAGGCGCCGGCCTGGCAGTGGCTGCGCTGCGCCGCCACGGGCTCGGCCTGCACCGCCATCAGCGGCGCCACCAAGAAGACCTACAAGCTCGAACCCGAAGACGTCGCCCACACGCTCGAGGTCAGCGAAACGGTCGAAAACGCCGTCGGGCACAGCGCCCCCGCCACCTCGCCGGCGACGACCGTCGTACCGGTGCCCCCGCCGGCGCCCGAAAGCACCTCCCTGCCGACGGTCACGGGCTCCGCCCAGCAGGGGCAGGTGCTGACCGAGCACGCCGGCACCTGGAGCGACGAACCCGCCAGCTACTCCTACGCCTGGAAGCGCTGCTCCCCGGCGGGCGGCGAATGCAAGGCGATCTCGGGGGCCGCCAAGCAGACCTACCAGCTGACCGCAGCCGACGTCGGACACACGATCGTCGCCAAGGAAACCGCCGTCAACGCGGGCGGCTCGACCGTCGCCAACTCGCTCGGCACGGGCACCGTCGCAGGAGCCGTCCCGGTCGCCGTGTCGCCGCCCGAAGTCAAGGGGCCGGCCCAGCAGGAACTGCCCCTCAGCGCGACCGCCGGGACGTGGGCCAACGAACCCACCTCCTACGCCTACCAGTGGCTGCGGTGCGGCCCGGGCGGAACCGGCTGCACGTCGATCGGCGGCGCGACGGGGGCGGCCTACACCCCGGTGACGGCCGACGTCGGCAACACGATCCGCGTGCGCGTGAGCGCCGCCAACGCCGCCGGCGAAGGCGCCCCCATGACCTCCGAACCCAGCCCCCAGGTGCTGCCGGCGCCGCCGCTCGCGAGCGCCCCGCCGGCGATCACCGGCGTGGCCGTCGAAGGCCAGCAGTTGACCGCGCGTGCTGCCAGCTGGACGAACGCACCGAGCGCCCACACGCTCGCCTGGATGCGCTGCGAAGCGTCCGGCTGCAGCGACGTCGAAGGCGCGGGCTCTCCCACCTACACGCTCACCCGGGCCGACGTCGGCTACGCGATCGCGGTTCGCGAAACCGCCTCCAACGCGGGCGGCTGGAACGCCTCCAGCTCCGAAGCGACCGCCGTCGTGACCCACGTCGTGGTGCCACGGCCGGTGGTGAGCGCGGTCAGCCCGAACCGGGCGGCGGCCGGAAGCGAAGCGGGCGTCACGATCACCGGCAGCTCTCTGTCAGGCGCCACCAGGGTGATGTTCGGCTCCCAGCCGGCGCTCGCCTTCAGCGTCGCCTCCCCCACCTCGATCACCGCCACCGCGCCCCCCGGCGGGGCCCAGGCGGTGGACGTGACCGTCACGACCCCCGGCGGTACGAGCGCCGTCGTCGCCGGCGACCGCTTCTTCTACGCCGAAGCCCCCGAATTCGGGCGCTGCCTGGCGATGAAAGGCCTCGGCTCGTTCTCGACCGCCGCCTGCGCCACGAGCGGGACCAAGTCCAACTACGAATGGGAACCCCAGCTCGCCGCCGCCGGATTCAGCGTGGCCGGCAAAGCCCCGAGCATCGAAACGGCCTCCCGCCACGCGGTCGCGTGCGCGTCCGTGATCGGCCAGGGCTCCTACTCCGGCCCGCGCGAATCCTCCTGGCAGCTCACGTTCAGCGGCTGCGAATCCGGCTCCCAGAAATGCAGCTCGGCGGGGGCCGCGGCCGGCGAAGTGCGTAGCGCCCCGCTGTCCGGGTCGCTCGTCTGGGAACAGCGCTCCAGCAAGCGCGTGGCGGTGCTCCTGAGCCCCGAACACGGCACCTCGGCGCTGATGGCGATGCAGTGCGGGTCGAGCACCACGGAAGTCAGGGGCGGCGTGCTCGTGCCGGTCAAATCGGGCTCGATGCTGAGCTCCCAGACGCTCAAGTTCGCCGCCGCGACCCGGGGCGTCCAGGAACCCTTCGAATACGAAACCGCCTCCGGCCAGGCCGTGCCCGCCTCCCTCGAAGTGGGCTCGGCCGTCGCCGGCTTCGAACGGGCGGCACTGAAGCTCACGCTCACGCAGACCGGCGAAGAAGCGGTCGAGATCAACCCCGTGATCTAGCCCGGTCACGGCTGCGGGGGCGCGGACCCGGCCCGCCCGGACCCGCCGTGAGCGGATTCTTAGGCCTTTTTTGTCTGCGCGTTAGGAGCGCGGTCGATGATGGGCGCTCCCCCGAAGGTCATCCCCCACCGGGGCCGCGGGAACCCCCGACCCGCGAGCGCCCACCCCCACCGAAAAGGAGGAACGATGGCCCGCATCGTCGTCCAGACAGATGATCGCCGAACCGTCCTCGAGGAGCCCGACGTACAGGTCGCCGACGTCAGCGACGCCCGCACACGGCTACAGCTGATGGGCCGCCTGCAGGCCGCCGTCGGCGACGCCGAGCGCTCCCGTCCGCGCCGGCAGGTCAAGCGCCTGCTGACGATCCTTCCCGCCGCCGACTACCGCGAGGTCAGCGGCTGACCCCGGACCCGGCGCATGCCCGGCCCGGCGTAACCGCCGGGCCGACGATCCGGGCTGCGCCAGCGCGTCAAGCGACACCCCGCCCGGGCTATGCTCGCGGTCGCCTCCAAACGGATCTGGCAAGGAGAAGGGCCCGGATGCAGCCAACGGAACACGCACGCCCGGCGGGACGGCCGGCGCTGGTCGCCGCCGCCCTGTGCGCGGCCCTGCTGCTGACGGTCGGCCTGCTGCAGGGGTGCCCCTCCGCGCAGGCCGCCCGCGGGCGCCCGGCGGCGCTGCCGAGATCGGCCGGGAAGCTGGTCGGAATCGTCCGCCACAGCGCCCGTGCGTCGGGGCGCGCCCGGCCCAACGGGGTGGTGAGGATCCGCTGCTGCGGACAGCGGACGCTGGCGGTCTACTACCGCGCCCACCCCAGCGCCGGGCGGCCATGGCACGGGACCTATGAACTGCGGCTGCGCCGCCGGGGCAGGTTCCTGGAGTCGGTGGGGATCGCGTTCTTCCCCACCGCGGCACGGTGGAGCTACGGGGGGGGCGCCAGCGGCGAAGGGCCCCGCTACGAACTCTCGATCACCTCTCCCCGCGGGCGGCGAGGCTGGCGCCTGAACGTGTCGGCGAGCTACTTCTCCTGCCCACCGCCTCCCTCGGCGGGCCCCTCGGCGGCGGCCCAGTGCGAAGGCTTCAGCGACGCCCTCGCCCTGGGCGAACGGCAGCTCGGCGCCAGGCGGCTGCACGCCCTGCTCCACCGGGCGCTGGGCTTCGTGCGCAAGGCCCGCCGGCGGGTGCCGATCTCCGGCGCCGACGTCGCCGCCGCCAGCGAGGCCGTGAGGGCGGCCACCGCCACCGCCGCCGTCCGCGCCCGCAACTAGCCTCGCGGCGAGCCGTGCTCGCCTCGCTCCCCTTCACCACCTCGCACGCGGAATGGCTCGGCCTGGTGATCTCGGCGATCAGCCTGATCGGGATCGGGGGGATCGTCTCGACCCTGATCTGCCACCGCAAGGGCTGCTTCCGGCGCGGCCGTTTCCGCCTCGGGCACTATCGCCTCTGTCACGTCCACCACCCGCTCGTGCCCTCGGACGGCAAGATCACCGACGAGCACATCGAAGCCCTGCACAAACAGATCGTGACGACCGCCGCGGAGGCCCTGGCGGGCGCCGGGGGCACCGCGAAGGGCGCCGGCCACAGCGCCGCGACACCTCACCCGGACAAACCAAAGTAGGTGTTCAAGAGGCCGCCCCGCTGGTAGGATCTGCGCTTCCCGCGGGTGGCGGGGCGCTGGCGAGGAGACGCTGGGCGAGGAGAGGAGGCCACAAGTGAGAGGGCTGACCCGCAGGCAGTTGCTGAAGGCGGGGGCTGGGGCAGGCGCGGCGGCACTGGCGGCCGACCCGCTGCTGCGCTCGGCGATGGCGATGAAGCTGCCCCCGGGCGAATTGAACGATATCGAGCATGTGGTGATCCTGATCCAGGAGAACCGCTCGTTCGACCACTACTTCGGCCTGCTGCCCGGTGTCCGCGGCTACGGGGACAAATCGGTCCCGAAAAGCATCTTCGAACAGCCCGGCTACCCGGTCGAAGGCTACGAAGGCGTGCTGCTCCCCTTCCACGCCCAGGGAACCGACCCGATCGGCGACCTGTGCTTCCCGGACATCACACACTCGTGGGTGCCCCAGCACGAATCCTGGAACGAAGGCGCGATGGACCGCTTCGTCGAAGTTCACCTCGCCAGCGAGGGAATGGAAGCCGGCCCGGCGACGATGTCCTACTTCGAACGCTCGGACATCCCCTTCTATTACGCCCTGGCCGAAAACTTCACCGTGTGTGACAACTATTACTGCTCGGTGCTCGGGCCCACCTACCCGAACCGGCTGTACTCGATGTGCGCGACACTCGACCCGAATGGTGAACACGGTGGACCGCTGGTCGAGACGCTGGTCGAATTCGACACGTTGAGGGGCCGCTTCACCATGCCGACGATGTTCGAGGAGCTGATGGCAGCGGGGGTCACCTGCAAGGTGTACAACGGCCCGGAAGTGGGATACGAGGACAACGTGCTCGAGTTCTTCAAAAACTTCCAGAGCAACGAACAGCTGAAAAACCTCGCACTCGAACCCGAATACCCGAAGGACATGATCAGGGACCTGCGGAAAAAAGAACTCGCTCAGGTCACCTGGATCTGCCCCAACCTGGGGCTCGACGAGCATCCCGGTAACTCGGCTCCGAAGCTGGGGGAGTACCTGGTCCAGGAACTCATCAAGAAGCTCCACATCCACGGCTACTGGAAGAAGACGGCGCTGTTCATCACCTACGACGAGAACGGCGGCTTCTTCGACCACGTGGCACCGCCCGCGGCACCCGCGGGCACCGCCGACGAGTACCTCACCGTGGAAGACATCAGCCACAACTCGGGCGGGATCAAAGGGCCGATCGGGCTCGGCTTCCGCGTTCCGCTGCTCGTGCTCTCGCCCTTCAGCCGCGGCGGGTTCCTGTGCTCGGACGTGTTCGACCACACCTCGCTGCTGCGCTTCCTCGAGACCCGCTTCGGGGTCGAGGTTCCCAACCTCAGCGCCTGGAGGCGGGCGGCGACCGGCGACCTGACGAGCGCCTTCAACTTCGCCCAGCCGAACAACAGCAGGGGCAAACTCCCGGCGCTGACGGTGTCGAACGAAGAACTCGAGGTGTGCCTCAAAGCCGAGCCGATGAAAGTCCCGCCGAACTCCTTCCCGCAGCAGGAAGCGCGGACCTGGAAGACCCCCAGCGGGCCCTGAGCGCCGTCGCTCAGCGGCGCTCGAGCACCACCACCGGGATCTCCCGGGAGGTGCGGCGCTGATATTCGTCGTAGGCGGGCCAGACCTCGGCCATCTTCTGCCACAGGCGCGCCCGTTCCTCGCCTTCGGCGGTGCGGGCGCGGACCGGTATGCGCTGGTCCTCGACCTGGATCTCGGCCTCCGGGTCGGCCCGGAGGTTCTCGTACCAGGCCGGGTTCTCGGGGGTGCCCCCCTTGGAGGCCACCACGACCCAGCGGTCGCCGTCTGTGCGCTCGATCAGGGGCGTGGTGCGCGTCTCGCCGGAGCTCCTTCCGCGCGTGCTCAGCAGCAGGATCTCGGCGCCCCGCCAGCGATAGCCGCGCTCGCCACCGGTCTCCCGGTAGACGCGGACGTGCTCGGCACCGAACAGCTCGTCGTCGGGGCTCTCGCTCACGCAGGGGATCCTACAACGCCCGGGAAAACGGGCGCTTTGCTGGACATTCGCGCCCGCGACTGATAAACAGCACCTAATAAGGGCCCGACCGCCGTGGGGGGCGGTCCTGTTCCGGGGGACCTCCGGGGCGCGGGCGTAACCATTCATTGCTGGAGGAAGTCATGGAAAGACGTAATCTCGCGGCGGGCCTCGCGGCGCTCGTGTTCGGACTGCTGATGCTCAGCGGGACGGCCTTCGCCCACGCTGCCCACCACAAGAAGGCGAAGCCGAAGCAGGAGGCCGCGGAAACGTGCGCGGTCTTCACGGAACCGGGCGCCTTCATGGACCAGGGTGAGTTCGGCACATCGTCCAGCGTCGCCGACATCGTCTCGGTGGAGTGCGAAGAAGTCTACGCCGAGAAGGAAGTCACGATCAGCGCGAACGAGCTCTACAGCCGCTGCGACAAGCAGCTGTACTGGTCGGAAGCGGCACCGTTCGACCCGACCGAGTCGCAGCCGAGCTACACGGTCAGGCTGG
>DATJOU010000225.1:0-2161 GCA_035506775.1 Solirubrobacteraceae bacterium
CGTTCACGGGGGCTCCGTCGGACGTGACCGTCGCGGTGAGGGCGACCGTCTGGACCTTGGTCGCGAAGGGCGCAGCGGCGTCCTGGGCGGTCGTGGTCGTAAGGGGCTTGTCGTAGGTGATGGTCACCTGACCGTTGCCCCTCTGCACGCCCTCGGACATCGATGGCGACGCCGCGGATGGGGCGATGAAGCCCGAGCCCCCGCCACCGCCCCCCGAGGCTTCGGGATCGAAGTAGCCACCGCCCCCGCCGCCCCCACCGAAGTAGCCACCGCCCCCGCCGGCCCCGCTGTTCCCGCCGGAGGTACCGAAGGGGCCATCACCGCCGGCGCCACCCGTGCCCGCGGCGCCGTCGTGGACGCCCGATCCGCCCATCTGTTGGGTGCCGCCGGAGCCGCCGTCGCAGACCTGCCCTCGGGCGGCGTGGCCACCGTGGGACCCGCCACCCGCACCGCCGAGGCAGCGCTCGTAGTGAGACGTTCCACCGCCCCCGCCGCCTCCCGCCACGATGATCCGGTCGGCGAGGCCGAAGCTCCCCGTCCTCACGTCCGAGGCCCCGCCACCACCACCGCCCGATTCGCTGCCGGGCCCGAAGGCGCTCGCGGCGTCCCCCCCTCCGTTGAATCCCCCGAGGGTCCCGTTGCCGGCGGTGGGCTGGCCGCCCACGTTCACCTGGAGGGTTTCGGCGCCGCCGGAGACGGAGATCGTGGCCCTGGCCTCTCCGCCCAACCCGCCCGAGGTGCCGTCCTGTCCGGACCCACCCTCGGCGCCGAGTGCGACGATGTTGACCTGGGTGATCCCGGCCGGCACCGACCAGTCCGCCTGTCCCACGGAAAACGTGCAGGTGACCGCCGTCGTTCCGGAGATGCACTCGGGCGGCGTCGCCCAAGCTGGGGTACCAGGGATCCCGACACCGGCCATGATTCCCCCGAGGAGTGCCACGCCTCCCACCCAGCCTGCAGCCCGTCGCGCCTGGTTCACGGCCCTCTCCTCCCCGATGTGTTGGAGAAGCCTTGCAGAGAATCGCCGTTCGACGGCAGAGCTACCGCACGCCGGGCATCCGGCGGAGCAGGCGCAGCGCGCTGACCATGAGCCTGGCCCACAGCCCGGCCGGCATCCCTCGGGGGGGTGCGATCGGAAGGAGTCGCTGCACGGAGACGGTCTGGGACTCCGTGTACCTGCGGATGCCCTCGGCGCCGTGACGCCGCCCGAGACCGGAGGCCTTCATCCCGCCCATGGGCGCGTCGATAGATCCCCAGGTCGCGATGTAGCCCTCGTTCACGTTCACCGTCCCCGCCTGGAGGCGGGTCGCCAGACGGTGCCCGGCCGCGGTGTCCCGGGTCCAGATGCTGAAGTTGAGCCCGAAGTCGCTGTCGTTCGCACGGCGCACCGCGTCTTCCTCGGAGGCGAAGGTCGATACCGCGGCGACGGGCCCGAAGGTCTCGCTGCGACACAGCGTCATGGACTCGGTCACGCCCGTGAGGAGGGTGGGCTCGTAGAAGTACGGCCCGATGTCGGGCCTGGCATGCCCGCCGGCCAGCACGGCCGCGCCCTTCGCCACGGCGTCCTCCACCTGCTCGCAGACGGTGTCCAGCTGGGAGCGGGAGATGAGCGAACCCATGTCCACGCCGTAGTCGAGAGCGGTTCCGAGGCGCATCGCGCGGACCCGCCGCACGAGGCGCTGCGTGAGCTCCTCGGCGATGGACTCGTGGGCGAAGAGTCGCTCGATCGAGATGCAGAGCTGGCCGGCGTTGGAGAACAGCGCGCGCTCCGCACCCTCGACCGTCCGCTTCAGATCGGCGTCCGCCAACACGACCATGGCGTTCTTGCCGCCGAGCTCCATCGAGGAGCCGATGAGGCGCCCAGCCGCGCGCTGGGCCACGGTGCGCCCGGTCGCGCTGCTGCCCGTGAACATGACGTAGTCCGCGGCGTCGATGAGACGCGGCCCGAGCTGTGTGCCCGAGCCGGCCACCACCTGCACGAGGTCACGCGGGAGCCCGGCCTCCTCCAGCACCTCGTCGCCCCACAGCGCGGTGAACGGCGTGTTGCTGTCAGGCTTCATGACCACGGCGTTGCCTGCGGCGAGAGCGGGAAGCGCGTCCCCGAAGGTCAGCGAGAAGGGGTAGTTCCACGGGGCGATCAGCCCGACGACGCCCACGGGCT
>DATJOU010000226.1:0-8069 GCA_035506775.1 Solirubrobacteraceae bacterium
AGGTTCGCTGAGGAGAGTAGCGGATTGGTCGGAAAAGATCCAGCTTGCGGACCTTTGACCCGGACGCCTTGCAATGGATCCTGCAAGCGGGCGGCGAGGCGGGGGATCTGGAGCACGGCGCTCGATCTGCCAAAACGCCCCCAAAGCTCTTCCCCGCT
Source organism: Solirubrobacteraceae bacterium (assembly GCA_035506775.1). Taxonomy (GTDB): domain Bacteria; phylum Actinomycetota; class Thermoleophilia; order Solirubrobacterales; family Solirubrobacteraceae; genus Palsa-744. The sequence goes on from DATJOU010000226.1 coordinate 159, forward strand.
CAAGTTCCCGGATGGTTCTGACGATCAGGACACAGACATGACCCCCCTTGCAACTCACAGACCGCGGGACGAGCGCCGTATGGTGTTCACCAGCTCACAGGCTGCGCGCTACCTGGGCGTCTCCCTGGCGACGGTCCGTCGCTGGACGGACGCCGGCCACATCGGGTGCTACCGCACGCCGGGCGGCCAGCGTCGCTTCTCGCGGGACCAACTGGACAGCTTCGTCACCTCGATGGCCCACGGCGGCCCCGAAGGCGGCGGCGCCACCCCCGAAGGTCCCCACTCGCGCGTCGCCTAGCCCCGCCCGCGTTCAGCTGGCGAGCCGCCCGAACTTGTCGCGCAGGCGACGGTAGAAGGACGTCCCCGGAAGCTGGGCGAGGGTCGCGCACTCGCTGAGGAAGCTGGCGGCGATCGCCCCTCCGGCGGGTATCTCCCCCACCGGGCGCCCGTCGATTGCCACGTCCAGCGGCTCGCGGGAGTTGTTGTGGACCGACAGGCGGTCGTCGGGGGCCACCACCAAGGCGCGGGCGGTCATCGAGTGGGGTGCGATGAACGACACCACGAAGCCTTCGACCCCCCACGCCATCACCGGACCGCCGTTGGCCAGGTTGTACCCGGTGGAGCCGGCGGGGGTGGCCACCACGAGCCCGTCGCAGCGGACGCTCCCGGCCTCCTCCCCGTCGAGCGAGTAGGCCAGCTCGGCGACCCGCTCCCCCACCTTGCGGTGGACGGCCACGTCGTTGATGGCGGTGCGCCGCTCGCCGTCGAGCTCGACCACGATCCCGGGCAGGCGCAGCAGTTCGAAGTCGCCCTCGAGCGCGCGGTCGATGCCGGCCCGGGTTTCGCTGCGCTCGACCGTCGCCAGGAACCCGATCTCGCCGAAGTTGATCGCGAACACCGGCACGGAGGTGCTCGCGTAGTCCTGCAGCGCCCTCAGGATCGTCCCGTCGCCGCCCAGCACCACGCACAGCGCCACGTCGCTCTCGAACGGAGCATCCCGCTCCACGTGGGGGCCGGCCGGGAGGTCGTGCTTCTCGCTCTCGTCGGGGGACAGGCGCAGGCGGAAGCCGGCCAGCCCGGCGCGTTCGGCCAGCAGCTCCAGCGTCGCCCGGGTCTCGTCGGGACGCTGGTGGGTGTAGACGGTGATCTCCCTCACGGCTCGACCTCGCACGCCATCCGCTCGATCTCGGCCACGTCCTGGGGCCCGCCGCCGGTGGGATCGCGGGGGACCAGTCTGACGAACGTCTCTCGGTTGCCCTTCGGCCCCGGAAGGCCGGAGGAGCTGTAGCCGACCACGGCCACGCCGAGAGCCACCGCGGCGGTGCCGACCGACACGAGCGCCTCCCGGCGCAGGGCCGCGTCCCGCACCACGCCCCCCCTGGGGACGCGACCGCGTCCGAGCTCGAACTGGGGCTTGACCATCGCCAGCACGTCGAACGGGTCACGCAGGCAGGAGAGGACGGCCGGGAGGACCTTGGCGAGCGAGATGAAGGACACGTCCACGGTCGCCAGGTCGGGCAGCTCCGAGGCGCCGGAGGGCGAGGGCGGGAGCGTCCCCGGGGAGAGCTCACGGGCGTTGGTGCGCTCCATCACGAGCACGCGTGGATCCTGGCGCAGTCGGTAGTCGAGCACCCCGTAGCCGACGTCCACCGCGATCACCTCGCGGGCCCCGCGCTGGAGCAGGCAGTCGGTGAACCCCCCGGTGGAGCTGCCCACGTCGAGGGCCCGGCGCCCCGCCACCGCGACACCGGTGTGCTCGAGCGCGTTGGCGAGCTTGATCCCGCCCCGGGACACGTACTCAGGGCCCGTGAGGAGCTCGACCAGCTCGTCGGACTCGACCATCTCCCCCGGCTTGGAGGCCCGCCGCCCGGCGCTGCCCAGCTGGACCTCCCCGGCCATCACCGAGGCCGCCGCCCGGCTGCGGGAGGGGAACAGCCCCCGTTCTGCCAAGAGGACGTCAAGCCGTTGCTTGGCCATCCCGTCCAACCCTTGCACAAATGACTCTGGGTACAAATACGCCCGGGTGACCGGGCGTATTTGCGAGGGAGTGCCGCCGAATCCTTGCCCTTCTCGAGAGTGGCTCTTGCCAACAGGGCGGCGACGGAGGGACCCAAAGGATACATCTCGGCGGCCGCCGAGGTTGGGGCGGGGGTGCTCTGTGACCGATGTCACACTGCCCGGGCGCCGGGGGGAGCATATTGATGGCGATCCCCGAGTTGCACAGTTTCATCTGCACCTCTTTGGATCCCTCCTCCCCGAAGCGGCCCGCACTCCCCGGCGGGCCGTTTCATTTCCGGAGCCGGTAGCCGGCCACCGCGCCAGCAGGGCCGGCGAGGTCTTCCCGGGCGCGGCGCCTCAGGCGCCGATGACCGCCGACCCTCCGCTCTCGGTCTCGGCCTGGGGATCTGCGATCGCGCTGCGGACGCGCTCGGCGATGCGAGCCCCTGTGAAGCCGACCTCCTCGTGCAGGAGGGCCGGCTTGCCGTGCGTGACGTAGCGGTCGGGGAGGCCGACCCTGAGGATGCGGGGAGCGGCCCCGGCCTCGCTCAGGACCTCCCACACGGCCGAGCCGAAGCCCCCGGCCAGGACCCCCTCCTCGACGGTCACGAGGAGGTCGTTCTCGGCCGCGAGCTGGGCCATCAGGCCGGCGTCGATCGGCTTCGCGAAGCGGGCGTCGGCGACCGTCACCGCGATCTGCAGCTCGCGCAGCAGGGCCGCCGCCTCGAGCGCCTTGCCGACGCCGGCGCCGTAGCCGATCAGCGCCACCCGCGGCCCCGAGCCCGGCGCCGTGGAGGACTCCAGCAGGATCTCCCCGGAGCCGATCGGGATCGCCTTCCCTTCGGCCGGAAGCGGGACTCCGGTGCCCTCCCCGCGGGGGTATCGCAGGGCGATCGGGCCCTTGTCGTACTCGAGCGAGGTGCGCAGCATGTGGACCAGCATCGCCTCGTCGCGGGGGGCCATCAGCACGATGTTGGGCAGGCAGCGCAGGTAGGCGATGTCGAAGGCTCCGTGGTGGGTGGGGCCGTCGTCGCCCACCAGCCCCGCCCGGTCCATCGCGAAGACCACGTTCAAACCCTGCAGGCAGACGTCGTGGACGATCTGGTCATAGGCGCGCTGCAGGAAGGTGGAGTAGATCGCCGCCACCGGCTTGACGCCCTCCAGGGACAGCCCGGCGGCGAACAGGACGGCCTGCTGCTCGGCGATGCCGACGTCGAAGTAGCGCTCCGGAAGGGCCTTCTGGAGGATGCTGAGCCCGGTCCCGGAGTTCATCGCGGCGGTGATCCCGACCACGCGCTCGTCGCGTTCGCATTCTCGCACCAGGGCCTCCCCGAAGACCTGGGTGTACTGGGGCGGGATGATCCGTTTGCGGGCCGATCCGGCGCCGTTGGCGGCCGTCTTGGGGCTGGCCGGGGAGCCGTTGACGATCGAGTTCGGCTTGGCGGCGTGCCACTTCTCCATCCCCTCGAGCCCACCCTCCTCGGCGGGGGCGAACCCCTTGCCCTTGACGGTGGCGACGTGGACGACGACCGGGCGCTCGGCGGCCAGGGCCTCCTTCATGGCCTCCCGCACCGCGCGTACGTCGTGGCCGTCGATCACGCCCATGTAGGCCCAGTCGAGCTCCTCCCACCACAGCCCCGGCGCCCAGAAGGCCTTGATCGACTCCTTCAGGTGCGGACCGAGCCGCTCGAAGGCACCCCCGATCGCACCGGGGAGCCTGGTCAGGCCTCCCTCCACCTCGGCCCGAGCCCGCCACAGCTTGGGGTTCAGGCGGACGCGGTTGAAGTACCGCGACAGCGCTCCGACGTTCGGGGCGATCGACATCCCGTTGTCGTTGAGGACGACCACGATCGGAGTGCCGAGGCCACCCGCCTGGCTGATCGCCTCGAACGCCACCCCGCCGGTCATGGCGCCGTCCCCGATCACCGCCACCACGCGGGCGTCGTTGTCCGGGTCCAGCTGACGCATCCCCTCCTTGATCCCGACCGCGTACCCGATCGAGGTCGAGGCGTGACCCGCCCCCATGATGTCGTGGGGGGACTCGGCCATCGAGCAGAAGGGAGCCAGGCCGCCGTACTGGCGGATCGTGGGAAGCTGGTCGCGGCGGCCGGTGAGGACCTTGTGTGGGTAGGCCTGGTGGCCGACGTCCCAGAGGATCTTGTCGCGGGGCGAGTCGAGCACCGAGTGGAGCGCGACGGCGAGCTCGCAGGTGCCCAGGTTGGCCCCGAAGTGGCCCCCGATCTCCCCCACCGTGTCGATGATGTGCTCCCGGACCTCCTGGGCCAGTTCCTGCAGCTCGGAGTCGGACAGCTCGCGCAGGTCGTCGGGGCCGTCCACCTGGGAGAGCAGGCTCATGAGGTGCGGGTGAAGATGAAGTCGGTGATGTTCTCGAGCTCGGAGGTCGCGTCGGGGGACCCATCCTGGGAGGAGACGCCCGCGATCTCGCCGAGGGCCCCCCTTGCCGTGGCGTGCGACTCGGCCGCCAGCTGCCTGGCGCGGTCGATGCCGAACTCGCTCACGTATGTCTGCTTTCCGTGACGCTCATCGCTGCCCTTCGGCTTTCCAAGCGCATCTTCGCTGCCGGTCACATCGAGGATGTCGTCGACGATCTGGAAGAGCACGCCCAGCTCGGTCGCGAAACGACGGAACGGTCTGACGATGCGGACATCTTCGGTCCCCGTCAACAGTAGTACGCACAGCACCGAGGCGCCAATCAGGCGGCCGGTCTTCAGCTCGTGGACCCGCCGCAGGGTGCGGGATCCGCCGTCCGCGTGGGCCGTGACATCGGCGTACTGGCCCCCCACCATCCCGTTGACCCCGGTCGCCGCCGCCAGCTCGGCCGCCGCCCGCAGCAGCCGCCGGGGCTCCCCCCGCTGGCTGGAGAGCAGGTGGCGGAAGGCCTCCGCGTAGAGACCGTCCCCCGCCAGGATCGCCACGTCCTCTCCGAACTTCACGTGACACGTGGGCTGGCCCCGGCGGAGCTCGTCGTCGTCCATCGCCGGGAGGTCGTCGTGGATCAGCGAGTAGGTGTGGATCAGCTCGATCGAGCCGGCCAGCGGGAGAACCTCGCGGTGGGGCATTCCCAGGGCCCTGGCGGTGGCCAGGGTCAGCACGGGACGGATCCGCTTGCCGCCCGCGAGCAGCGAGTAGCGCATCGCCTCGTCCAGCCCCATCGTGAGGGGCTCCTCGGAGAAGTGCATCCGCTCGAGGTAGGACTCGACCTCCTCGCGCAGGTGGTCTGGGTAGCGGGCCTCCACGCAGGACAGCTCGGTCGGCCCTGCTACAGGAGCGGGTCCTGACCGGGGGGCGGCTGTCCGGCGTCCTCCCGGGAGAGCTCCTCGAGCTCCGCGGCCGCCTGCGTGGCCAGCGAGGCGCAGTCCTCCACCATCCCCGCGGCGGCGTCCTGGGACAGCTCCCCGGAGCGCAGCTGCTCGGCCGCCCGCTCGAGGCGGGTGATGATCTCGTCGAGACGCTCGGCGCTGGTCATCGGCTGTGGGCATTCTCCCTGAGGTCACGGAGAACCGCCGCGAGGACGCCGTTGACGAAGCCGGGAGCGTCCGCCCCGCAGAACACCTTGGCGCTCTCGATCGCCTCCTCGATGGCTCCCTCCGCGGGGATCGGGGCCTCACCGGGGATCTCCTGGGGATGCAGCATCTCCACCAGGGCGACCCTCAGGATGCTCCGCTCCAGCGGCTGAATGCGTTCCACCGACCACCCGTGGGCGTGGGTGTCGATCAGACCGTCGAGCTCCTCCCGGTGCTCGATCGCGGCCGCCGCCAGGGCCCGCACGAAGTCGTTCGCGCCCGCCGGCAGCGTGTCCTGCAGCGGGCGGCCGGTGAGGTCGTGCTGGTAGAGGGCGATGACCGCCGCCCGGCGCTGCTCGGAGCGGCGCATTCAGGCCCGCGCCACGTACTCTCCCGAGCGCGTATCCACCCTGATGCGCTGGCCCGGCTCGACGAACAGGGGTACCTGGATCACGGCTCCGGTCTCGAGCGTGGCCGGCTTGGTGCCGCCACCCGAGGCGGTGTCACCGCGGACGCCGGGGTCGGTCTGGGTGACCTCCAGGTCCACGGCGCTCGGCAGTTGGACGTCGCTCGGGTCACCGTCCACGACCAGCATGTCCACCTCGCTGCTCGGGGGCATGAAGCGCAGCTCGTCCGCGATCGAGGACTCGCTGATCGCGATCTGCTCGTAGGAATCCGTGTCCATGAAGTGGGCGTCGGTCCCGTCGGCGTAGAGGAACTGCATCTTCTTGGACTCCGTCCGCACGGGGCGGAACTTCTCCCCGGCCCTGAAAGTGCGGTCGATCACGTTGCCGTCCGAGACGCGGCGCAGCTTCGTGCGCACGAAGGCCCCTCCCTTGCCGGGCTTGACGTGCTGGAACTCGACGATCTTGAAGACCGTCCCGTCCACCTCGATGTGGTTGCCGTTCTTGAACTGGTTGGTGCTGATCACGGTTCGTGAGGGTAGCGGGCGAACGCGCGCCTGCCACATACGGCACAGGCGCGATACTGGACGGCGATGTCCCAGGGGCCCAGAGCGTCGGATGCGGCCGAGGCAACACGGAGCGTCTCCGAAGCCTTCAACCGACGTGATTTCACCGCAATTGAGGGCTCCTACGCGGAACATGCCGTCGTGGCCGGACGCGAGATCGGCACCTTCGAGGGCGCTGCGGCGATTCGCGGCCTCTACGAAGATATGGCGAGACCCTACGGTGACGTCTATGGGGAGATCGACGAGCTCATCGATCTCGGCAACGGCGTCGCCTTCGCCATCGTGGCCGTCGCGGGCCACCCCATCGGCAGTAACAGTGAGGTCCGATTTCGGTATGCGTCGGTCGTCGTCGTGGCCGACGGAACGATCGCGCGACAAACGAACTTCATGGATATCGACGAGGCCCGAGCCGCGGCCGAACGCCTCGCCGACGAACGGGGGTAGCCCTCGCCGATCCCGAGCCGGGCCGGCGACGCGCGCCGCGGATCAGCGTGTGGCTGTCGAGCGCCGTTGCGTAAGCGACCCCGATGTTCTGCACAGCCGGCACGGGGTCAGTCTCCCAGAGCCGCGCCCGCCGGCACCTCGCTGCCGCAGTGCAGGCACTTGGTGGCGGCCACCGGTAGGTCACCGGACAGGCAGAACGGACAGCTCTTGGTGGGAGCCGGCTCGCCGAACACCTCCTTGCCGCGCCGGGCCATATAGGCGCGGTACGGGACCACGATCGCGAAGTAGATCACCGCCATGAAGATCACGAAGTAGACGATCGCCGAGATGAACGCCCCGAAGTCGACCAGCTGGCCGTTGACGTGGACCCCGAGACCGGTGGTACCGCCGCCGCCGATGGCGTTCACGAGCGGCGTGATGATGTTGTCGGTGAACGATTTGATCAGCGCGCTGAACGCGAGCGCCACCACGAGGCCGACGGCGATCACGACCAGCTCGCCCTGCATCAGGAAGTTCTTGAAGCCCTTGACCACGTCAGTGCAGCGGGTTGAGCACGAGCGTTTCTTCGTAGGTCTGCTTTGCCTTGGCGACCAGGCGGATCGGCTCGTAGGGGCCGCCACCGAAGGAGGCTTCGAGCTGCTGTTCGGGCCCGCCCACGAAGCGGCTGGGCTTCTGCGCCCCTTTCGAGGCGGCGAACTTCAGCGCGCTCGACGGTTCGGGCTTGCCCGACTTGACGGACGCGATCACGCTCCCGCGGATGCTGACGGACGTGGTCCCGCAGGTGAATTCCGCGACCGTCCCCGAGACGGGCGACAGGCCGATACCCATCTTTGCCTTACGGCCTTCGGATTCCACGCCCAGCGCGCCCTGCAGTTCCTCGCTGTCGATCTGGCCGGCGCTCGCCATCGGGCTCGTGCACTGCTGGTGGGCCTGGGCGCAGCCGGTGAGGCTGACACGAATCCCGCCGAGGGTTTT
>DATJOU010000227.1:0-3995 GCA_035506775.1 Solirubrobacteraceae bacterium
TTCGTCTCCAGCCAGCCCCAGTACTCGATGCTGTGGCGGGGGCCGGAGCAGGAGCTGATCCCGCTGTGCGAGCGGGAGCAGATCTCGCAGATCGTGTGGTCGCCGCTCGCCCAGGGGGTGCTGACCGGCAAGTACCGCCCCGGACAGGCCCCCCCGCGGGACTCCCGTGCGGCGAGCGAGAGCATGAACGGCTTCATCGGCGGCCTGATGCGCGACAACGTGCTCGAGGCCGTCGAGGGGCTGCGAGCGATCGCCGACGAGGCCGGCCTGACGATGGCCCAGCTGGCCCTCGCCTGGGTCCTGCGGATGGACAACGTCGCCTCGGCGATCATCGGCGCCAGCCGTCCCGAGCAGGTCCACGAAAACGCCGCCGCCTCCGGCGTGACCCTGAGCTCCGACGTGCTCGAGGCGATCGACGCCGCCCTCGGCGACGCCGTCTTCCGCTGAGCCGCCCGCGATGAGCAAGCGCAAACACTACGGGGATCCCCGCCGGCAGGAGGCGAGCGAAGCGCAAGCCGAAGCCGCACGCGAGCGCCGGGGGCGCTCCAAGACCGAACTCTCGGTCGGCTACATCTTCTTCGCCTGGATCGTGTTCTTCATCCTGCTGATCTTCGTCCACAGCCTGGTGATCGCCGCGGTCGTGCTGCTGGCGCTGCTGGGGGTCGGTGGGGGGATCCTCAGCCGTTCGGGGCGTAGCTGACCCGGGCACCGGAGCCGGCGCCCTCAGCCGCTTTCCGTCCGCTCCCATGAGAACCCCCTGACGGCCAGGAAGATCCCGATCGCCGCCCACAGGGCGATCACCGCCAGCGCGTCGAGGTGCTTGCCGATCGGCGACCCGCTCACCATCGCGCCGGACAGGCCTTCGATCAGCGGCAGCAGCGGCAGGGCGTCGGCGATCGTCTTCAGGAAGGCCGGCGGGTTGCTGGCGTCGAACACGTAGAAGGACAGGATCACTACCGGCAGGAACACCGCGTTGACGTAGGCGGCGGTGGACTCGAAGTTCGGTATCGCGTGAGCGAACGCCACTCCCAGGGCGGCGAAGGCGACCACGCCCACCAGCACCCAGGCGATCAGCGACAGCGGCTCGGGGGGCCACCCGATCCCGAACAGCACCCTTCCGGTGAGCACCACGAGCACGATCTGCAGGGCCGTGTTGGTGACGGCGTTGGCGGCCACCCCGCCGAAGTAGGAGCCGGTCGGCAGCGGCCCTCCGCGGATCCGCTTCAGCACGCCCCGCTCGCGCAGGTAGACGATGTTGTAGGCGAGCGCGGTGAAGGTGGTGGACATCACGCTCATGCCGGCGATCGCCGGCAGCAGCTTGTTGAGGTCGTGCTGTTTGCCGCTCAGGATCGCCCCGCCCGCCAGCAGGATCACCAGCGGCAGCAGGAAGTTGAAGAAGGCGGCGCTCGGGTTGCGCCAGAACATGCGCCGCTCGAGGCGGTACTGGCGCCAGCCCAGCCGCACCGCCTCAGTCATCGGAGGTCAGCTCCAGGTAGACCTCCTCGAGCGTCGGGCGGGCCACCGACAGCTCCTCCAGGCGTCCCCCGCGGGCGAGTGCCGCCTCGGTCAGCTGGTGCAGCACCGTCGTGGGGTCGTCGGTGTCGAGCTGCACCAGCTCACCCTCCGGGTCGCGGTAGGCGATCCGGTAGTGGGGCGCCCCCGCTCCCAGCTCGCGCGGGGGGCCGTCGGCGAGGATGCGCCCGTCCTTGACGATCGCCACCCGGTCGGCGAGCTCCTGGGCCTCCTCCAGGTAGTGGGTGGTGAGCACGATCGTCTTGCCGAGCTCGCGCAGCGAGCGGATCGTCTCCCAGGCCGAGCGGCGGGCCTCCGGGTCGAAGCCGGTGGTGGGCTCGTCGAGGAAGATCAGCTCCGGGTCTCCCACCAGCGCGATCGCGAAGTCCAGCCGCCGCAGCTGTCCCCCGCTGAGCTTGCGGGTGCGGGTGTCGGCCTGCCCGGTCAGCCCCGCCAGCTCGAGCACCTCCCCGACCCGGCGCGGGTGGGGGTACAGCCCCGCCCAGTACTCGAGCGCCTCACGGGGGGTGATGTGGGGGTAGATGCCGCCCGACTGCAGCACGATGCCGATCTGCCGGCGCAGCTCGAGCGGGCGCCGGGCGGGGTCGTGGCCGAGCACGGTCACGCTGCCCTCGGTGCGGGCGCGGTAGCCCTCGAGGATCTCCACCGTGGTCGTCTTGCCGGCGCCGTTGGGGCCGAGGAGGCCGAACACCTCCCCGCGGGCGACCGTGATGTCGATCCCTCGCACCGCCTCGTGCTCGCCGTAGCGCTTGGATAGGCCCCTCACCTCGATCGCGGGGGCGTCGCTCACGATCCTGCTGTCCGGCTGGAGGGAGCGGGCGGCGTCCGCTACCAGTGCACGCCCCTGGTCAGGGTCGCCATCGCGATCTGCTCGAAGGAGACGTGCTCCTCGGTCTCCTGGTGGTGCCCCTTGGAGGCCGCCGAGTCGGGGAACACGCGGTAGGCGAGGTGCAGCAGGCGGTCAACCGCGCCCGGGTTCAGCGAGTAGGCCACTTCGCCGAACTTGCCGATGCGGGTGCCCATCTCCTTCGGGCGGCTGCGCATCGCCTCGCAGATCATGTCGGCCGCCTCGTCGGGGCTGATCGCGGGAAAGGCGTCGTACATCTTCGTGGGCGCGATCATCGGCGTACGCACCAGCGGCATGTGGATGGTCGTGAAGGTGACGCCGTCGCCGATCACCTCCGAGGCGACCACGCGGCTGAAGGCGTCCAGGGCGGCCTTCGAGGCGACGTAGGCGGAGAAGCGGGGCGGGTTCGTCTGGACGCCGATCGAGGACACGTTGACGATGTGCCCCGAGCCGCGCTCGCGCATGTGTGGCAGCAGGCCGATGATCAGCTTGACCGCGCCGAAGTAGTTGAGCTGCATCGTCCGTTCGAAGTCGTGGAAGCGCTCGTAGCTGAGCGCGATCGAGCGGCGGATCGAGCGTCCGGCGTTGTTGACGAGCATGTCCACGTTGCGGTGGTCGGCGAGCACGCGCTCGAGCAGGCGCTCGACGGACTCCATGTCGGAGATGTCCGCCGCGTACACATAGGCGGTGCCGCCGCCCGCCACGATCTCCGCGCGCACCTCCTCGAGCTTCTCGACGTTGCGCGCGACCAGCAGCGGCACGCCGCCCGCGGCGGCGATCTTGACGGCGCTCGCCCGCCCGATCCCCGAGGAGGCGCCCGTGATCATCACGTGCCTGCCCTCGAGCGCCTCCTTGAGCGTGCGGCCGCGGCGCATGTCGGGGTCCATCTCGCGCTCCCAGTAGTCCCACAGGCGCGGCAGGTAGTCCTCCATCGGCGGCGGCTGTTCCAGCGGCGAGCCGGCCAGCGCGGCGGCGGCCTCGCGCGTGTCGAAGCGGGGCACGAGCTCCATGTGCGCGAGCACCTGCTCGGGGATGCCGAGGTCGCGCAGGGCGAGGCTGCGCAGCTGGCGCAGCGGCGGCAGCGCTGCGGCCAGCGCCAGCGGCCAGCGCGGCAGCGGGTCGGTCAGCCGTTTGTCGATCGTCACGGCCAAGCGCGGCGCGTGCGCGGCGGCGGCGAGCCCGTTGAAGAGGTCCTCCACGCGCTGCGGGCGCGGGTCGGTCAGGTGAAAGGCCCTGCCGTCCAGGTCGCGCTCGTGCGCGATGTGCTCGAGCGCGCCCGCCACCCAGTCGACGGGCACCACGTTCGTGCGGCCGAGGTCCACGCTCACCAGCGGCGTCCATTCGGGCAGCAGGCGCCGCAGCCGCTGGATCGCCTTGAAGAAGTAGTAGGGCCCGTCGATCTTGTCCATCTCGCCCGTGCGCGAGTCGCCGACGACGATCCCCGGCCGGTATACGCGCCAGGGGATATAGGGCTGCTCGCGCACGATCCGCTCGGACTCGAACTTGGTGCGGTGGTAGGGCGAGGGCAGCCGTTGGCGCTCGTCGAACATCTCCTCGGTGAAGACGCCGCGGTAGTCGCCGGCGACCGCGATCGAGGAGACGTGGTGCAGGCGCT
>DATJOU010000228.1:0-4784 GCA_035506775.1 Solirubrobacteraceae bacterium
CGACGACGTCGACGTCGAGCCGCTGTTCCAGGACACCGACGAGGACCTCATCGAACGCCCTCCGGTGGTCACGATCATGGGCCACGTGGACCACGGCAAGACCTCCCTGCTGGATGCCATCCGCGAGACCGAGGTGGTGGCCGGGGAGGCGGGCGGCATCACCCAACACATCGGCGCCTACCAGGTCCACCACGGGGGCAAGGAGATCACCTTCCTGGACACCCCCGGCCACGAGGCCTTCACGGCGATGCGCGCCCGCGGGGCGCGCGTGACCGACCTGGCGGTGATCGTGGTCGCCGCCGACGACGGGGTCAAGCCGCAGACCGAGGAGGCGATCGACCACGCCAAGGCGGCAGAAGTGCCCATCATCGTGGCGGTCAACAAGATCGACAAGGAAGGGGCCCAGCCGGAACGGGTCCGCACCGAGATGACCCAGCACGGCCTGCAGCCGGCCGAATGGGGGGGCGACACCGAGTTCGTGGACGTGAGCGCCAAGACCAAGGTCGGGCTGGACTCGCTGCTCGACACGATCCAGGTGGTCACCGACCTCGAGGAGCTGAAGGCCAACCAGGAGGCCGACGCCTCCGGGACGGTGATCGAGTCCAAGCTCGACCCCGGCCGCGGCCCGGTGGTGACGATCCTGATCCAGCGCGGGACGATGCGGGTCGGGGACGCGCTCGTCGCCGGTGCCCACTTCGGGCGCGTGCGGGCGATGCACGACTTCATGGGCGAGAAGCTCAAGCGGGCGATGCCCGGACAGCCGGTCGAGGTGCTGGGCTTCGACGGCGTACCCGAGGCCGGGGAGCTGGTCCGGGTGGTCGAGAACGAGCGCCGCGCCCGCCAGCTCGCCGGCGAACGCGCCAACCGCCTGAAGACCGAGGCCCTGGCGAGGCGGTCAGGCCGCAAGGTGTCCCTCGAAGACGTCTTCAAGCTCGCCCAGGAGGGGGCCGTCAAGGAGCTCGCGCTGGTCATCAAGGCCGACGTGGCCGGCTCCCTGGAGGCGATCGAGGACGAGATCGCCAAGCTCCCCCAGCAGGAGGTCAAGGTCAACATCATCCACCGCGGGGTGGGCGGTATCAACGAGTCCGACGTGATCCTCGCGGCCGCCTCCGAAGGGGTGATCCTCGGCTTCAACGTGCGCCCCGTCGGGGACGCCCGCCACGTCGCCGAGCGCGAGGGCGTCGAGATCCGCTCCTACTCGGTCATCTACCGCGCCATCGAAGAGCTGCGCGGGGCGATGCAGGGGATGCTCGAGCCGGCCGAGGTCGAGACCCCGCTCGGCCAGGCGGAGGTCCGCCAGCTGTTCAAAGCCTCGCGCATCGGCACGATCGCCGGGTCGTTCGTCACCGAGGGGACCGTCGTGCGCGGGGCCAGCGTGCGCGTGGTCCGGGACGGCACGGTGATCTACGACACCACGATCGACAGCCTGCGCCGCTTCAGCGAGGACGTGCGCGAGGTCGGTGCAGGGTTCGAGTGCGGGATCGTCCTGACCAACTTCCAGGACGTCCACGAGGGGGACCTGCTCGAGACTTATGAGACACGGAGGGTGGAGCGCGAGCTCTCAGCCTGATCGGGGCAGAATGCTGCAGGGACCCGCGGGTCGGCGCGGAATTGGAGGGCTAGGATGAGCACGCCGCGAATGCGCCGGGTCGATGAGGCCGTTCACCAGGTGATCGGGGACGCGATCTCGGGGGGCCTCAAGGATCCGCGGATTGGATTCCTGACCGTGACCGACGTGCGCACCAGCCCCGACCTGCGCCATGCGCGTGTGTACGTGAGCGTGCTCGGATCCCATGGTGAGCCCGCCTCCGAGAGCGAGCGGGAGGCCACGCTCGAGGGCCTGCGCAGCGCCCACGGATACCTCCAGGGCAAGGTCGCCTCCGAGCTTCACCTGAAGCGGACCCCGACGCTGGAATTCGTCTACGACGACACCACCGACCGCGCCTTCCGGGTAGAGCAGCTGCTCGGAGAGGGCAAGCGAGCATGAGCCCCGGCGAGGACCCAAGGCTGACCCGCGAGCTGGTGCTCGCGAAGCTCCTCGGCGACCAGAAGTTCATCCTCGCCTCCCACGAGAAGCCCGACGGGGACGCGCTCGGGTCGATGGCCGCCATGCAGGGGCTGCTGACCGCGCTGGGCAAGGACTCGGTGATGTTCATCTCCCCGGGAGACCTGCCCCTGCCCGACGAATACATGCTGTTCGCGCTCGCCGGCATGATCAGCGAGCCCCCTCCCGACGTCCGCTCGCGGACCGTCGTGTTCCTCGACTGCGGCAACGTGGACCGCAACCCCGCCGGGGTGCTCCGCGACGGCCCCGAGCTGCTGAACATCGACCATCACCACGACAACACCCTCTTCGGGACCATCAACCACGTCGTCCCCGAGGCCTCCTGCACGGCCGAGATCGTGTGGGACCTGATGAACGCGCTGTCGTTCTCGCCCACCCCCGAGATCGCCGAGGCGCTGTACGTGGGGCTGATCACCGACACCGGGCGCTTCATGTACGAGAACACCACCCCGCGGGCCCACCAGATGGCCGCCGAGCTGATCAAAGCCGGGGTGGACGTGTCCGGCGTCTACCGGCGGCTGTACGAGGACATGACGATCGGCAAGCTCGCGCTGCTGGGAATCGCCCTCTCGCGGATCCAGCGCTACGACGACGGAGAGCTGTCGCTGATCTCGCTCGACGCCGCCGACTTCGCCGTCGCCGGAGCGCAGGAAAGCGACTCCGAGGGCGTGATCGACCACCTGCGGGCGCTGCGGGGCACGAAGGTCGCGGTGCTCGTCCGCGAGGTCCTGCGCGGGGAGCGGGCCGGCCAGCGAAAAGTCTCGCTGCGGGCCACCGACGGCGAGGTCGACGTGTCCGTGATCGCCCGTGCCCAGGGGGGCGGCGGCCACACCCGTGCCGCGGGCTTCTCCACCTCGATCGAGCTCGAGCAGCTGATCGAGTTCCTGCGCGCCGAGATCGGCGTGCAGCGCAACTCGCTCCCCGGCGGCCAGCCGGCCGCACCCGTCGCCTGAGGACCCCGCCGCCGGAGGCCAGCCGCGTGGACGGCGTGCTGCTGATCGACAAGCCGGCCGGGATGACCTCCCACGACGTGGTGGCAAGGGTCCGCCGCTCGCTCGGTGGCATCAAGACCGGCCACGCCGGGACGCTGGACCCGTTCGCGACCGGGCTGCTGGTGGTGCTGCTGGGCCGGGCCACCAAATCCCAGGCCGCGTTCATGGGCCTGCCCAAGCGCTACGAGACCGTCGCCCAGCTGGGGGCGCTGTCGAGCACCGGCGACCCCGAGGGCGAGATCACGCTCACCGGGCGCGTCCCCCCGTCGCCGCCCCCGCTGCCGGTGGGCGAGCTCCGCCAGCGTCCCCCTCGCCACTCGGCCGTCAAGGTCGGCGGCCAGCGGGCCTATCGCCGCGCCCGCCGCGGCGAGCACTTCGAGATGCCCGAGCGGGTCGTCACCGTGTACGGCTTCCGCGAGCTGTGGCGCCGCGAGACGGCCCCCGGGGAGCCGCCCCGGGCGGCGTATCAGATCGAGTGCTCGTCGGGCACCTACGTGCGCTCCCTGATCGCCGACCTCGGCGACGGCTACTGCCTGGAGCTTCGTCGTACGGCGATCGGGGACTTCCGTGTGCAGGACGCCTGCCCCCCGCCGCCACGGGGCTCGGAGTGGGAGGGACCGCCCGTGATCGACCTCGCGAGGGCCCTCGAGCGAGCCGGGCAGGCGCCCCCCCAATAGGCTTCGCTGCTCTCGTGAAGGTCACCCCCCTGCCCGAAGTCGAGCACGGGCGCTCGCGCAGCCTCGCCGTCGGCACCTTCGACGGCGTCCACCTCGGCCACCGCGAGGTGATCCGCGGGGCCGACACCGTGCTCACCTTCGACCCCCACCCGGTGTCGGTGGTGGCCCCCCAGCACACCCCGAAACTGCTGACCTCGCCCGCCCGCAAGGCGGAACTGGTGGCCTCGCTCGGGGTCCAGGAGATGGTCGTGATCCCCTTCGACGCCGAGTTCGCGGCCCGCCCGGCGGAGGAGTTCATCGAGGACGTGCTGGTGGGGGCGCTCGGGGCCAGGCAGGTGTCGGTGGGGGAGAACTTCCGCTTCGGCCGCCGCGCCCAGGGGGATCCACAGCTGCTGGGAGCCGACCCCCGCTTCGAGACCGTCGTGCACCCGCTGCTGGAAATCGACGGCGAGGTGGTGTCCTCGAGCCATATCCGCGGGCTCGTGCTGGCGGGAGAGCTGAGCCAGGCGAACCGCCTACTCGGAACCCCCTTCCGGCTCCAGGGGACGGTCCTCCACGGGGATGCGCGCGGCCGCGAGCTCGGCTTCCCGACCGCCAACCTCACACCCGAGGAGGAGCTCGTGTGCCCGGGTCACGGGGTGTACGCGTGCCTGGCCGCCGCCGACGGGCTGCAGGAGCGGCCGGCCGCCGTCAGCATCGGCGTGCGTCCCACCTTCAACACCGGCCGTGGCGAACTGATCGAGGCCTACATCCTCGACTTCGACGGCGACCTGTACGGCGCCGAGCTGCGCCTGGACTTCATCGCCCGCCTGCGCGGGGAGCGGCGCTTCACCGACGCCGGATCGCTGGTCGAGCAGATGCGACGCGACGTCGAGCTGACGCGGAAGCTGGCGTAGCAGGCACGCTGGGCCTGCTACCGTCCCGCCGATGCCTGCCATCACCAGCGACCGCAAGCGAGAGATAGCCGAGCAGTTCATCGACGACGTGCTGGTCGGCGCCCTCGGCGCCCGCCAGGTGTCGGTGGGCGAGAACTTCCGCTTCGGACGCCGG
>DATJOU010000229.1:0-12111 GCA_035506775.1 Solirubrobacteraceae bacterium
GGTCGCCGACCCGCAGGGCAAGATCGCCGAGATCGCCGAGCGCTACGCCGACGCGCGCCAGGACACGCTCGACGGGATCTCGATCGACTACGACGACTGGCACTTCAACGTGCGGCCATCGAACACCGAGCCGCTGCTGCGCCTGTGCCTGGAGTCGCTCGTGTCGCCGGCCGACATGGAGCGGCGCCGTGACGAGGTGCTGGCCGTGATCCGCTCGTGAGCGAGGAGGACGACCGGGCCGAGCAGCAGGCGCTGGCCGAGGCCGCCTCCGCCGGCGTCCACCGGCTGGCGGTACCCACGCCGTTCATGGTGGGACGGGTCAACGCATACCTGATCGAGGACTCCCCGCTGACGCTGATCGACTCCGGGCCCAACTCGGCCAAGGCCCTGGACGAGCTCGAGCAGCAGCTGAACGCGCGTGGGCACGCGGTCGAGGACCTCGAGCTGCTGATCGTCAGCCACCAGCACATGGACCACTTCGGGCTGGCCTCGATCCTCGCCCGCCGCTCGGGAGCCGAGGTGGCCGCGATCGAGCCGCTGGGCGGCTACCTGGCGGCCTACGGCCGCGAAACCGACCTCGACGACGCCTTCGCCGAGGGGATCATGCTGCGCCACGGGATCCCGCAGGAAGTCGTGACCGCGCTGCGGGCGGTCTCGGCCGGCTTTCGCGCCTGGGGCTCGGCGGTGGAGGTGACGAGGCCGCTGGCGCCCGGCTCGGAGCTGCAGCTCGGGGAGCGCACCCTGCGCGTCCTGCACCGTCCCGGCCACAGCCCCTCGGACACCGTCTTCTACGACGAGAGCCGTTCGATGCTGCTGGCCGCCGACCACCTGATCGCCCACATCTCCTCCAACCCCCTGCTGGCGAGGCCGCTCGGGCAGGAGCCCGACCCCGACGGTCCCCGCCCGCAGGCCCTGCTCACGTACATGGCCTCGCTGGAACAGACACGGGCGATGGACCTCGGCCTCGTGCTGCCGGGCCACGGGCGCCCGATCCGAGACCACGTCGCCCTGATCGACTCGCGCTTTCGCATGCACGACCGCCGTGCCGAGAAGATCCACGGGCTGATCGCCGAGCAGCCCCGCAGCGCCCACGAGATCGCCCACGAGCTGTGGGGGAACGTGGCCGTCACGCAGGCCTACCTGACCCTCTCCGAGGTGCTCGGTCACGTGGACCTGCTGCTGCGGGACGGACGGGCCGTGGAAGAGGAGCGCGACGGGGTCGTGCGCTTCCGGGCCACCTAGACCGGCTGCTCGCGGACCAGCTCCAGGAAGTAGCGGTGCAGGCGCACGTCGTGGCTCAGCTCGGCGTGGAAGCTGACCGCCACCCTGGACCCTTCGCGGGCCGCCACCGGGTGCCCCTCGACGGTCGCCAGCACCTCCACCGCCGGCCCGTGGTCGGCGATCCACGGGGCGCGGATGAAGATCGCCCGCAGCGGCCCCCCGGGGATCCCGCGCACCTCCACGTCGGCCTCGAAGCTGTGGATCTGGCGTCCGAAGGCGTTGCGGACGGCGACCAGGTCCATGATCCCCAGGTGGTCCCGGTCGAGCATGATCAGCCCGGCGCAGGAGCCGAGCATCGGCAGGCCCGCCGCCCCCAGCCGGCGTAGCGGCCCGGCCAGGCCCTCGCGCTCGATGCCGAGCGTCATCGTGGTGGACTCCCCGCCGGGGATCACGAGCCCGTCGAGCCCCTCCAGGTCCCCCGCCACGCGCACCTCCCGGGTGTCGGCCCCGGTTCTCGAGAGCATCCGCTCGTGGGCTTCGAACCCGCCCTGGAGGGCGAGCACGCCGATCAGCGGTTGGCGCGGTTCGCTTGCCACCCGGGCGCGGCGGGGACTACCAGCCGCGCTGGGCGAGCAGCTGCTCGTCGGCGAGCTTCGCGCTCTCGAGGCTCTGCATCGGGGTGCCGAGACCGCGGGAGGCGCCTGCGACCCGCTCGGGGTCCTGCCAGTGGGTGGTGGCCTCGACTATCGCCCGGGCCCTGGAGGGCGGGTCCTCGGACTTGAAGATCCCCGACCCGACGAACACCCCCTCGGCGCCGAGCGCCATCATCAGGGCCGCGTCCGCGGGGGTGGCGATGCCGCCGGCACAGAACAGGACGACCGGCAGGCGCCCGGCGTCGGCCACCTCGCGGACCAGCTCCAGCGGGGCCCCGTGCTCCTTGGCGGCGGTCGCCAGCTCCTCCTGGCCGAGCACCCCGAGGTGGCGGATCTCCCCGCCGATCCGGCGCATGTGGCGGACCGCCTCGACGATGTCGCCGGTGCCCGCCTCGCCCTTGGAGCGGATCATCGCCGCCCCCTCGCCGATCCGCCGCAGCGCCTCGCCGAGGTTGGTGGCCCCGCACACGAACGGCACCTTGAACGGCCACTTGTCGATGTGGTTGCGCTCGTCGGCGGGGGTCAGCACCTCCGACTCGTCGATGTAGTCCACCTCCAGCGCCTCCAGCACCCTGGCCTCCATGAAGTGGCCGATGCGGGCCTTCGCCATCACCGGGATGCTGACCGCCTGCTGGATCCCGGCGATCATCTCCGGGTCGGACATCCGCGCCACCCCGCCGTCGCGGCGGATGTCGGCGGGCACCCGCTCCAGCGCCATCACCGCGGCCGCCCCCGCGTCCTCGGCGATGACCGCCTGCTCGGGGGTGACCACGTCCATGATCACGCCGCCCTTGAGCATCTCCGCGAGCCCGGTCTTGACCCGGAATGTGGCCTCGTCGCGCATGCCAGCAGTTTGACAGGCCCCCGGGCGGGCGGCCCCCCGCGCCGCCGATTGATGGCTGTTCCGGCCGGCGCATGCGCCGGCCGGCCGGGCCGTGCATGCACGGCCCGGGACCGGGCCGCATGCGGCCCGGCCTCAAAGACTCGGCTGAGAGGACGACACGAGCTCGCGCCGGAACACGACCCTCGTGCCCGCCGACGGCGAGTAGTTCGCCACTTCCTCCTCGGTGAAGCCGAGCGCCGCGTGGAAGGCGCGCGAGCCGGCGTTCTCCGGGGCCGTGATCGCCTTCAGGGCGGTGGCGCCCCGGGCGCGCACCAGCTCCTCGAAGCGCTCGTAGAGCCGCCTTCCGAGGCCGTCCCCGCGGGCATCGCGGCGCACGGCCACGGCGTGTATGTAGCCGATGCCGTGCTGGTTGACGAACCCCAGCAGGTAGCCGACCACGCGTCCGTCACGCTCGGCCACGACCGAGGTCTCACCGAACTCGTGCACGTACAGGGCCTGGTGCAGGAACGTCATGTCGCGGTCCTCCTCCCAGAAGTCCCCGATCTGCTCGAGCACTTCCGCGAGGTCGGCGACGGTCATCGATCGGAGGGCGTGGTCCATCGCCCCGTCATTGAAGCGGCGACGGGGACTACTTCAGGCGGAAGGCGCGGATGCGGTCGTCGTACTGCGCCGTGTTCTGGGCGTAGACGCCGTACGCGAGGGCCTGGATGATGCTCAGCAGGGCCGCGTGGGAGCGGACGAAGGCGGGGCTGTTGGAGGAGTAGTAGAGCTTGATCTGGGCGAGCTTGGCGACCTCCGAGAGGGTCGCGTCGGTGATCGCCGCGGTGCTCGCCTGACGGTGCCGGGCGAGCTTCATCGCGCGCACCACCAGCGGGTGGGGACGTCCCGCCGAGAGACCGATCACGAGCGTCGCCCCGTCGATCCGGCCGAGGCGGCTGAGGGCCTCCTGGGAGGGGCTGGCCACCACCTCCACGCGCAGGTCGAGCAGCATCAGCAGGTGTCTCAGGTAGCTGGCGAAGAACGCCATCTGGTCGGTTCCCGCGACGAGCACCCTGTCGGCGGCCACGATCGCGTCCACGAGCGACTGCACCTCGCCACGGGCGAGCTTGCGGGCCGTCTCCTCGAGGTTCAGGTGGTCGGCCGCCAGCGCCGCCTCGAACTCGTTCTGGTCCAGCGCGAACAGCGGGCCGGAGCCGGCGGAGCCCTCCTGGGCGGCCTTGGCGTTCACGCGCCGGTATTCCTCACGGGCGGCCGCCTGCAGCTCGGGAAAGCCCTCGAAGCCGAGCGCCTGGGAGAAGCGCACGACGGTGGAGCTGGAGGTGTTGGCCCGGCGGGCGAGCTCCTCGGCGGTCTGGAAGGCGGCCTCGTCGAGGTGGTCCACGATGTACTGGGCCACGTCCTTCTGCGAGCGGGAGCACTCGTCGAAGCGGGCCTGGATGTACTTCGAGAGGCTCTGGTGCTCGCTGGTCCCGTCGACGGGGGGCTGCTCGGGGGTCTTGGTGGCGGCTCGCTTCATTTGCCCGCTCTTGTTCGACGTCCCCTTGCCCCACTCCTCCCCCGCCGTATCCTGCGGTCGGCGATGAGACGAACGCTGTTCGACGACCTCCACGAAGACTTCCGGGCCTCCTTCCGCACCTTCCTGGAGCGAGAGGTGGTCGGCGAGGAGGGCCGCTACGGGGAATGGGAGCGGGAGGGGATCGTCCCCCGGGAGGTCTTCCAGGCCGCCGGCCGGGGAGGGTTCCTGGCGATGTCCGTTCCCGAACGCTACGGCGGGGCGGGCGCGGAGGACTTCCGGCTGAACCTGGTGGTGGGGGAAGAGTGCCAGCGCCTGGCGGTCGGCTCCTTCGGACTCGGGATCACCCTCCACAACGACATCTGCCTGCCCTACTTCCTGCGCCTGGCCGACGAGGAACAGCGGGAGCGGTGGCTGCCGGGCCAGGTCAGCGGGGAGCTGATCACGGCCCTGGCGATGACCGAGCCCGGGATCGGCTCGGACCTGGCGGCGATGAGCACCACCGCGATCCGCGACGGCGACCACTACGTGCTCAACGGGAGCAAGACCTTCATCACCAACGGCATCAACTCCGACCTCGTGATCGTGGCCGCCAAGACCGACCCCCGCGAGCGCCACCGCGGCCTCAGCCTGCTGGTGGTCGAACGCGGGATGGAGGGCTTCGAGCGGGGACGCAAACTGCACAAGCTCGGCCAGCACGCCCAGGACACCGCCGAGCTGTCCTTCGAGGACGTCCGCGTGCCGGCCTCCAACCTGCTCGGCCAGGAGGGCGAGGGCTTCCTCGAGCTGGTCTCCAACCTCCCCCAGGAGCGCCTCTCGATCGCCGCCTCGGCGGTGGCCGCGGCCGAGGCCGCGCTCGACTGGACCCTCGCCTACGTGCGCGAGCGCCAGGCCTTCGGCCAGCCGATCGGCTCCTTCCAGAACTCCCGCTTCGTGCTCGCCCAGCTCCACTCCGAAGTGCAGATCGCGAGGATCTACATGGACCGCTGCGTGGTGGCACTCGATGCCGGGGAGCTCAGCCCCGAGGACGCGGCGGCGGCCAAGTGGTGGTGCACCGAGCTCCAGGGCCGCGTCGTGGACGCCGGTGTGCAGCTCCACGGGGGCTACGGCTACATGCTCGAGTACCCGATCGCGAGGGCCTTCGCCGACGCCCGCGTGACCCGCATATACGGGGGCGCCAACGAGATCATGAAGGAGATCATCGGCCGCTCCCTGGGGCTGTAGCTCACCCCCCCTGCAGCGTCCCCGCCAGCTCCACGAAGTAGTCCAGCGCCGCGGGGTTGGCGAGCGAGTCCACGCTCGCCGCCCGGTCCGGCGGGGCACCCATCAGGATCCGCTTGACGGGCACCTCCAGCACCTTCCCCGACAGCGTCCTCGGCACCTCCTCGATCTGCAGCACGTCATTCGGGACGTGCCGGGGGGAACAGTCCTCGCGGATCCGCTGCTTGATCAGCTTCGTCAGCGGCTCGTCGAGCTTCACCCCCGGCTCGAGCACCACGAACAGCGGCATCCACAGCTCCCCCGAGCCCCCCCGGGGCACGTCCACCACCAGCGCGTCGAGCACCTCGGGAACGGTCGCCGCCGCCCGGTAGATCTCGCTCGTCCCCATCCTCACCCCCTGGCGGTTGATGGTCGAGTCCGAGCGTCCGTAGATGAAGGCCCCCCCGCGGGGGGTGATGCGGATCCAGTCTCCGTGGCGCCACACCCCGGGGTACATCGAGAAGTAGCTGTCCCGCAGCCGCTCCCCGCTCTCGTCCCCCCAGAAGAACAGCGGCATCGACGGCATCGGCTCGGTGATCACGAGCTCCCCCACCTCGTCCACCACGCTCCGTCCCTCGGCGTCCCAGGCGGCCACCGCGCACCCGAGCATCCGGGCCTGCAGTTCACCCTCGTACACCGGCAGCACCGGGCACCCCCCGACGAAGGCGGTGCACACGTCGGTCCCACCGCTGGTGGAATACAGCCACACGTCGGGGTCCACCTGCTCGTAGATCCAGCGGAAGCTCTCCGGCGCCAGCGGCGAGCCGGTCGAGCCGATCGCCCTCAGGGCTGAGAGATCGTGTTCGCGGCCCGGCCGGATGCCGGCCTTCTCGGCGCTCGCCATCAGCCCCGCGCTGGCCCCCAGGCAGGTCATCCCCGTGCGCTCCGCCAGCTCCCACAGCGCCCCCAGGTCGGGGTGGGCCGGGCTCCCGTCGTAGAGCACGATCGCGGCCTGGCCGTGGAGCGAGCCGACGAGGAAGTTCCACATCATCCAGCCGGTGGTGGTGAACCAGAACAGGCGATCGCCGGCACGCAGGTCGAGGTGCATGCGCTTCTTCAGCTGCTCCACCAGGATCCCCCCGTGCCCGTGCACGATCGCCTTCGGCAACCCGGTGGTGCCGGAGGAGTAGAGCACCCACAACGGGTGGTCGAAGTCCACCTGCTCGAACTCCAGCGGCTGTCCCTCCCCGAGCGCGAGCAGCTGCTCCCACGACAGGCGCTTGGGGTCCCCTCCCGCGCTCCCGCCGCCGGAGCCGCTGCCGGCGCCGGCGCCCGCTGACAGGTAGGGCAGCTCCACGACGTGCTCGACGGTCGGAAGCTCGGCCAGGATGCCGTCGAGCACCCCCCGGCGGTCGAAGTCCTTGCCCCCGTGGCGGTAGCCGTCGACCGCCAGCAGCAGCTTCGGCTCGATCTGGGCGAAGCGGTCGATCACGCTGCGGGCCCCGAACTCGGGTGCGGCGCTCGACCAGATCGCCCCGATGCTGGCGGTCGCGAGCAGCCCCACAACGGTCTCGGGGATGTTCGGCATGTAGGCCACCACCCGGTCCCCGCGGCCCACCCCCAGCGAGCGCATCCCCGCGGCTGCGGCGGCCACCTGCGCCGACAGCTCGTCCCAGCTGAGCCGGTCCAGGTCGCGCAGCTCGGAGCAGTGCAGCACCGCCAGCCCGCTCCCGCGGGCGGGGACGCCGCGGCCGGCGGCGGGAAGCGCTCCCAGCAGCAGGTTCTCGGCGTAGTTGAGCTGCGAGCCGGTGAACCAGCGGGCCCCGGGCATCTGCCGCTCGCCCAGCACGCGCTCGTATCCGCGCGAGGCCCTCACCCCGCAGAACTCCCAGATGTCGGCCCAGAAGTCCTCGAGGTTGGCCACCGACCACTCCCACGCGGCGGCGTAGTCGCCGAGGTCGCGTCCGTGACGGTCCCCGGCCCAGCGCATGAAGGCCTCCATCTCGGTCTGGGCCCGCCACTCGGGTGAGGGGCTCCACAGCGGCTGCTCGCGGGTGGAAGGGGCGCTTGCCATGGGGTCGGAAGGATATTCTCGGCGTCCGTGGATTGGTCTGGCTTGCGTGCGGAGTTCCCCGTCCTGGCCAGGAGCGCATACCTGAACGCGGGCACGGACGGCCCGCTTCCCGGGGTGGCCGTGCGGGCCTCCGCGCACGAGCTGGAGCGCGAGCTTCAGGCGGGCCGCGCCGCGAGCCACTTCAAGCGCCGCGGGGAGCTGGGCTCCGAGCTCCGGGGCGCCTACGCGAGGGCGCTCTCGTGCGACCCCGAGCACGTCGCCATCACCAGCTCCACCACCGAAGGCCTTTGCCAGGTGATCGCCGGCCTGGAGCTCGCCCCCGGAGACGAGATCGTCACCAGCGACGAGGAGCACCCCGGGCTGCTCGGCCCGCTCGCCGCCGCGCGTGAGCTGCGGGGGGTGAGCGTGCGGGAGGTCCCGTTCGCCGAGGTCGCCAACGCGGTCGGACCGAAGACCCGGCTGGTGGCGTGCTCCCACGTCGGCTGGATGAGCGGTTCGTTCGCCCCCGTGGAGCTGCGGGAGGTCGAGGTGCCGGTGCTGCTGGACGGCGCCCAGGGCGTCGGCGCGGTGCCGGTGGACCTCGCCGAGCTCGGCTGCGACGCGTACGCCGGTGCCGGGCAGAAGTGGCTCTGCGGCCCCGACGGCACGGGCATGCTGTTCGTCACCCCCGCCCTGCGCGAGCGGCTGGCTGTGGCCCGCCGGGGATACGGCAACATGGGCAAACCCGACGCCGGGCTCGACGCCGGGCTGCAGCCGGACGGCAGGCGCTTCGACATCGCCTCGATCGGCGCCGAGACGGTGGCCTGCTCGCTGGCCGCGGTCTCGCTGCTGGAGTCCGCCGGCTGGGCGGCCGTCCACGAGCGCGCCCGCGGGCTGGCGGCGGGCTTCGCGCGCACGCTGGCCGAGCGCGGCCGCGAGCCGGCCCCACGGGGGGACTCCACGCTGGTGTCCTTCCACAGCGACGACCCCGAGGGCGAGCGCGAGCGGCTCGCGGAGCGGGGGATCGTGCTGCGCAACATCCCCGGGCGCCCCTGGCTGCGGGCCTCGGTCGGCGCCTGGAACGACGAGAGCGACCTCGAACGGCTGCTGGACGCGCTGGCGTGAGCGCCACTCCGCCCGCCGCAACCGAGCCGCCCGGGCTCGCTCCGCAGGCGCAGCCCGCCGACGCCCCCCGTCCCTCGATCCTCTCCCGCCTGCACCCGGCCGACGGCGGGATCGTGCTGGTGGCGGTCCTGTGGCTGGTGCTCACCACCCACCGCCTGGCCCAGAACGGGTTCGCCAACATCTTCTACTCGGCGGGTGTGAAGTCGATGCTCCACTCGCTCCACAACTTCTTCTACGTGTCCTTCGACCAGGGCGGGCTGGTCACCGTCGACAAGCCCCCGCTGGCGCTGTGGCTGCAGGTCGCCAGCGCGAAGGTGTTCGGGTTCCACCCCCTCAGCCTGCTGCTCCCGGAGGCGATCTGCGGGCTGGTGGCGGTGCTGGCGATGTACGCGATGCTGCGGGGCCGGGTCGGCCCCTGGACGGCCCTCGGCGCCGGCCTTGCGCTGGCCGTGTTCCCCTCGTTCGTGGCGGTCTCCCGCGACAACGGCGTGGACCCGCTGCTGCTGGCGCTGCTGGTGCTGGCCTGCTGGGCCGCCCTGCGGGCGTGCGACACGGGCAGCTGGTGGGCGCTGCTGGCCTCCGCCGTGCTCGTCGGGCTGGCCTTCAACACCAAGACGCTGGCCGCCTACCTGGCGGTGCCCGGGATCGTCGCCGGCTACCTGGTGTGCGCCCCCTCCTCGGTGCTGCGGCGCCTGGTCGGGCTGGTGCTGGCGGGGGTGGTGATGTTCGGGGTCTCCTTCGGCTGGATCCTGTACGTGGACTCGGTGTCCGCCGCCCAGCGGCCGTGGGTGGGCAGCACCACCAACAACAGCGAGTGGGGGCTGACCTTCGACTACAACGGCCTGGG
Source organism: Solirubrobacteraceae bacterium (assembly GCA_035506775.1). Lineage (GTDB taxonomy): Bacteria > Actinomycetota > Thermoleophilia > Solirubrobacterales > Solirubrobacteraceae > Palsa-744. The sequence goes on from DATJOU010000229.1 coordinate 9,457, forward strand.
GCGGGTGGAAGGCCAGATCGGCGGCCCCAACCAGGTGCTGTCCAAGCCCGGCGCCTACATCCCCACCCCCCACGCCCGCCTCGGCGCGGGCCTCGGACACCCTCCGCTGGCCGCCACCCGGCGGCTGAAGGGCGAGCCTCCCAAACCGCCCCCCGGACCGGCACCCACGGGCGGACGCGAACCGCGCCCGATCCCGTTCGGCAAGTCCCCCGGGCCCGCCCGCCTGTTCAGGGCCGGGCTCGGCGACCAGGCGGCCTGGTTCCTGCCCTACGCGCTGGTCGGCCTGCTGGCGTTCGCGCTGCTGCTGATCCCGGCGGTGCTGCGCCGCCGCCGCGAGGGGGGCGGGGAGCGCCGCTGGTCCCTACACGACCCCCGCCTGGCATCCCTGATCGTGCTCGGGGGGTGGTTCGCGGTCGAGGCGGTCGTGCTGAGCGAGTCCAAGGGGATCGTCCACCCCTACTACGTCTCCGCCCTCGCACCCGGCGCCGCGGCGATGGCCGCCGCGGGGGCGTACGCGTTCGCGAAGCTCGCAGGGGGCCGGCGGCGGATCCTCGGGATCGTGCTGGCGCTGGCCGCGATCGCGGGCACGGTCGCGGTGCAGATCGTGCTGATGCACCAGCAGCACTACTGGGAGTGGTTCATCCCCTTCCTGATCGCCGGGGGCGTGCTCAGCTGGGTGGTGCTGGCGCTGTCCCGGCGCCTGGCCGGCCCCGCCGTGACGGTCGGCTTCCTGGTGATGCTGGCCACCCCGGCGGCCTACGCGAGCACGAGCTGGCTGGCCCCCGTGGAGGGAACCTTCCCTGTCGCGGGCCCACGCCACAACGCCGGCGAAGGCGGGTACGGCATCTCAGCCAAGGCCGTGGCCGAGGACCAGGCGCTGATCGGCTACGTCCGCGCCCATCACCCGACAAGCCGTTATCCGCTGCTGACCGTCGCCTCCGACGAGGCCGCCCCGATGATCCTGCTGGGCTTCCCGGCAGCCGCCCTGGCCGGCTACAGCGGCACCGACCCGGCCCTCACGGGTCCGGGCCTGGCGCGGCTGGTCGAACGCGGCGAAGCCCGCTGGGTGCTGCTCGGCGGCCCCTACTCCCAGCGCGGGGGCAACGCCGCCACGGTCGCCGTGCTCCACGTCTGTCGCTTGCTGAAGCCGAGCCAGTGGCACAGTCCCTCGAGCTACACCGGCGGGGTGACCCTGTTCGACTGCGCCGGGCACACCGCCGGGCTGCGCCGCTACCACCCCCCGCCCGGCTACTACAGCTCCGCCACCAAGCACTAGGCGGCGACCCGCAGCTCGCGGCGGAAGGCGCGCTCGAACAGCTCTCCCTCGCGGCGGGCGGCCCAGCTCGGGACCGCCGAGTCGCCGTCGGCCACCAGCCGCAGCTCGACCGTCCCGTCCGTTTCCTCGAGCTCGGCCCGGCGCACGAGCTGGTCGCGGGAGCGCTCGAGGTCCTCGGCCAGCCGCAGCAGGGTCGCGCAGCGGTCCAGGCGCTCGGCGTCACCGGGTCCGAACAGCGCCGCCATCGGGCCCGGCGAGGGCATCCCCTTGCGGTGATAGCGGGCCGACTGGGCGATGATCGCGGTCTCCACGGGCGCGAACCCGGGCAGGGCGCCGTTGAGGATCAGGTAGCGGGAGTGCTTGTGGTGGTCGTCGTAGTCGATCGACATGCCGATGTCGTGGAGCATGCACGCCGCCCAGAGCAGTTCCCGCTCGCGGGCGTCGCCCCCGTGCAGGCCGAGCGCGGCCAGCTCGTCGAACATCCCCAGCGCGAGCGTCGCCACGTGCTCGGTGTGGGCGGCGTCCACGGAGTACTGGTGTGCCATGTTGAGAACGCTCGTGTGGCGGACGTCCTCGAACATCGGCGGCCGCCCGTGACCGCCCGGCATCCCCCCCAGCAGGCGCTCGAAGAAGACCCCCTCGCGCAGGCCCGCCTCGGTCACCTCCAGCGACTCCAGACCGCCCGTCTCGAGCACGCTCTGGACCACGATCGCCCCCGCCAGGATCAGGTCGGCCCGGGCCGGCTTGATGCCGGGCACGCTGGCGCGCTCGCGGGCCGGGAGCGCGGCCAGCCGCTCGATCAGCTCCTCCAGGGCGGGGCGCTCGATCACCATCCCCTGGACCCCGATCGACGGCAGCCCGGCGGCCCGCTGGGCGGCGGCGGCGAGGTTGCGGACCGTGCCCCCGAGCCCCACCAGGCGCCCACCGCTGCCCCCCAGTCCCTCGAGCCACCTGGCCTCGGACAGCTCTGAGGCGATGTGCCGGCGCAGCTCCTCCAGCTGCTTGCGCTTCGGGGGGCCGTTGACGGGCAGGTAACGCTCGCTCATCAGCACGGTCCCCACCCGCCAGGAACCGCACTGGCGGGGCAACCGGTCCTCGACCCGCAGCAGCTGCAGCGAGCCCCCGCCGAGGTCCAGCACGCAACCCTCGCGCAGGGTCGTCGAGTTGACCGCCGCCAGGTAGGCGTAGTAGGCCTCCTGCTCGCGGGAGAGCACCCGGATCGCCCCGGGGAAGCGCTCCCGGGCCGGGGTGAGGAAGTCATCGGCGTTGCGGGCGTCGCGGATCGCGCTGGTGGCCACGGCGTCGACGTGCTCCTCGTCGAGACCGCTCGCACGGCAGAAGTGGGAGAACACCTCGAGCGTCGCCAGCGCCCTGGAGAT
>DATJOU010000230.1:0-11877 GCA_035506775.1 Solirubrobacteraceae bacterium
CGTCACGCGCCCCACTTGACCACCGAGAAACCCCCACGCTCGGGGGTCGCAGCGACCTCCCTCCCCCCAGGACCCCGGCTACCGATGGCGGTCCAGACGGCCCGCGCGTGGAGGGCCACGATCCCGTTCCTGGACTCCTCCTCCCGACGTTACGGGCCGGTCTTCACGATGCGGGCGATGCCGTGGGGAACGGCTGTCGTGGTGAACGACACCGACCTCGTCAAGGAGATCTTCTCCGGAGACCCCGCCGTCTACCACGCCGGTGAGGGCAACGGGATCCTCGCCCCGGTGGTGGGGTCGCGGTCGGTGCTGGTGCTCGACGAGGACGAGCATCTTCGTGCCCGCAAGACGCTGCTCCCTCCCTTCCACGGCGAGGCCGTCAGGGCCTACGGGAGGGTCGTCGAAGAGATCGTCTCCGAGGAGATCAACCGCTGGCCGCTCCTGGAGGCGTTCCCCCTGCACCCCCGCTTCCGTGCCATCACGCTGGAGGTCATCCTGCGGGCCGTGATCGGGGTCACCGACCCCCAGCGCCTGACGGCTCTCCGCGAGGTGCTCCCGGAGTGCCTCCAGATCAGCCCCACGATCATGGCCATGTGGGCGATCCCGGGCCTGGCGCGAGTCGGACCCTGGCAGCGCTTCCGGGCCAAGCTGGCCGAGGCCAACCGCCTGCTCCGCGAGGAGATCCGCGACCGCCGCAACGACCCGAGGCTCCAGGAGCGCGAGGACGTGCTCTCCCGCCTGATCGCCGGCGGCGGCGCCGGTGACGACGACGAGCTGCGCGATCAGATCATGACCCTGCTCGTGGCCGGACACGAGACGAGCTCCACCGGCCTGGCGTGGACCTTCGAGCGTCTGCTCCGCCACCCCACGGCGCTTGCCCGGGCGCGGGAGGGGGAGGACGCCTACCTCGACGCGGTCGTCCAGGAGAGCCTGCGGGTGCGCCCGGTCCTGCCCGTCGTGCTCCGCCAGCTGAAGGCTCCCGTCACGCTCGGCGGCTACGACCTCCCCAGGGGGATCACGGTGATGCCCGCGATCACCCTGATGCACGAAAACCCGGACCTGTTCGCCGAACCCCGCCGGTTCCGCCCCGAGCGTTTCCTCGAGGGCGATGAGGGCGGCACCTACTCCTGGATCCCGTTCGGTGGCGGCCGCAGGCGCTGCCTCGGGGCGGCGTTTGCGAGCTTCGAGATGCGGGTGGTGCTCAAGACGATCCTGCAGTCCACCGAGCTGCGGGCCGACGTCCCCGCCGACGAGCCGGTCCGCAACCACCACATCACGCTGGTCCCGGGCCGCGGAGCCCGCGTGCTGCGCACCGGGTGGCAGGCTCTGGCCCCGTGGCCGGGCCGTCGTCGGCTCACCGCCCACGCCCGCCGGGCCACGGGCGCCCGCCCCGGCCCCGGCGTCGGTGCACCCGCACCAACGGCTGCTGCTCGAGACGCATAGCCTCCTCCTCGTCGCCCGCGACGTCGCACATCTCGATGAGCGAGACAGCACCCAACGTCTGTGCCGGGGGCTTCGGCACCGTCTACGACTTCTACATAGAGCGACCCCGCCTGATGGGGTTGATCGGACGCGCGGTATGGGGGATGGACAGCTCGCTGCTTTATCGGTCCATCGCCCAGCTCAGCACCGCCGAGAACGTGACGATCGTCGATGTCCCCTGCGGCGGCGGGGTGGCGTTCCGGGCCCTCAGGCCCGGCCAGGAGGTCCGCTACATCGCGGCGGACATCTCCCCGAAGATGATCAGACGCGCCAAACGGCGCGCACGCAGGCGTTCGCTGCCCCAGGTCCAGTTCACCGTCGCGGACATGACCCGTCTGCCGGTCCGGACCGGGGAGGTGGACCTGGTGGCCTGTTTCAGCGGCCTCCACATGCTCCACGACCCGCGGGAGGCCCTCCACGAGTTCGCCCGCTGCCTGAGGCCCGGCGGTCTCCTGACCGGCACCACCTTCCTCCGGGACGACCTCAGCCGCCGGGCCCGCACGCTGTTCGAGCTCGGTGCCCGCCGTGGTCACGCCCTACCACCGGAGCGGGACGAGCTGTTCTCCTGCCTCACCGAAGCGGGCTTCGTCGAGTCGACGATCGGCCCCCAGCCGGGCTTCGCCGCGTTCAGTGCCCGACGGGCATAGTCCGGCGGGGCTAGGGGGCCTCCAGGGCGGCCTCGCGCTCGTCGTGCCACTGCTGAAGGCTGTTGAGGGCACCCCCGATCACGCGGTTCAGGAAGGTCTCGCGGTCGTTGGCGTGGGGGAGGGGGGTGTCGGGCTCGTCGACCCCGAGGAACTCGCACAGCGGTCCCCAACCTTCTCCCACCTCCCACACCAGCAGCCGCTCGGGCGCCACGGCGCGCTTGACCGCCTCGGTGTGGGCCTCCATCTGCTCCATCAGCTGCTCGGGCTCGGCGTGCCCGTCGGCGAAGGTGCCCTGAGGCCCCCAGAACATGCGGTCGACGAACGCGAGGTAGCGAGCCCACACGGGATCGATCTCGGCCCGCGCACGCGACACCAACGGCATCACCGAGCCGCCGAAGCTCATCGCCCAGATCGTTTCCCTGAAGCTGGGCTCCCACGAGCTGGGGTCACGGACGCTCAGCACCACCTTGGCGTCGGGGTAGGCCTCGGACAGCTCCCGGTAGAAATAGCCCCCGGGCCAGTCCACGGTGGACTGGGAGTCGCCGAAGATCTCCGGCCAGCGGGCCTCCCCGTCCATGGCCCGTTCCCACACCCCGAGCTGCCCCAGGTCGGCGAGCAGGTCCACCCAGTGGTAGCAGGGCCCGAATCCCAGTTCTTCGAAGGCCAGCTTCTGCGTCAGCGTGCCGGTTCGAGGCAGCCCTGCGCCGATCAGCCGGATCGTCTGGGAGGAGGGGTCGGCGGCCACAGGGTGCTTTCTATCGGATCCCGGCTGACGAGCGCGACAGACCCGCTCGATACCCTGTTGATACCGCCCAACGGACGACTCGGCTTCGGATACGTCGCCTCGACCGGAAGCCCGTCGTTCATATCGACGTGCAACGCGCAACCGCAATAGCACAGCCCGCTCCCCTCGCCAGGACTTTCGACCTGCGGCCCACCGATCCCCGGATCGCGGCCGTCAGCGTCTCCGATGACGGGGAGGTGCTCTCCCAGGAGGAGGTGCTCGAACGGCTCGGTCTCGCCGACAGCGAGTTCGCGCGCGGGATCTTCGAACGCTGCGGGGTGCTGCGCCGTCATCTCAACCTCACCGACGACTTCCTCGCCCGTCCCCTGCAGGGTCGCGCGACCGAGATCGAAGACGGGCTTCTGGAGCGCTCGGTGCTTGCCGTCGGGGGGCTCCCGCTGGACCTCACGGCCGTGCGGGTCGTGGTGACCGCGAGCCTGTACACGGTCGGCTCTCCCACGCTTGCCCAGCGCCTCGCCGAGCACTTCGGACTGGATCCGAGCGCCGACAAGTACCACCTCAGCGGGGTCGGCTGCGCGAGCGCCGTGCCGCTGATGCGTCTCGCCGGGCAGGCGCTGCGCGAGCACCCGGGCGGCCAGGCATTGGTGATCGCAGCCGACTGCATGAGCGGGATCCTCACCCAGGTCTCGCCCGATGACCCGAAGGCGAAGGTCATCGGATCGGCGATCTTCGGCGATGGGTGTGCGGCTGCGCTGGTCTCCAACGAAAGCTCCAGCGAGGGTCCCAGCATCCTCGCCTCGAGGGTCCACCAGATCGAGGGCACGCTCGACGCCGTCACCCTCGCGCTGAGCAGCGAGGACGGCTACCTGCATCTCGCTCGCGAGCTCCCGGACCTGGCGGGTGCCGGGATCGGGGACCTGGTCGACCAGTTCCTGCGCGAGAGCGGCCTCGACCGCTCGGCCGTCGACCACTGGATCGTCCACCCAGGTGGGCGGCGGATCATCGAAAGCGTGCAGGGGGCACTCGAGCTCACGCGCGAGGACGTCGCCGCCAGCTGGGACGTCCTGGCCGAGTACGGAAACGTCGGCACACCGTCGATCTTCTACGTCCTCAAGGACACGCTCGAGCGTCACCGGCCCGAGCCGGGCGAGCACGCGCTGATGGTGACGATCGGACCCGGCGTGACGGTCGGGCTGTTGCTGCTGCGCTGGTAGGACGCACCGTGCGGCGCGCACGGCGATAATCGCCGCCCCGATGGCGGAGGCAGGCGCCAGCACCCAGCCGCAGGGAGGGCTCCCGCAGGAGAAGCCCGCACCGGCCCCCCGCTCCTCGCCCTGGGCACCGTTCCGCTCGGCCCCGTTCCGGAACATGTCGCTCGCCCAGTTCGTAAGCAACATCGGCGGGTGGATGCAGACGGTGGGGGCCCAGGAGCTGATGCTGACGCTCACCACCTCCGCCACGTTCGTGGCGCTTATCCAGACCGCGGCCAGCCTCCCGGTCATGCTGCTCGCGGTCCCCGCCGGCGCGCTGGGGGACACCGTCGACCGGCGCCGGCTGCTGCTCGTGTCGCAGTCGTTCATGCTCCTGGCCGCGATCGTGCTGGCGGTCCTGGCGCTCGGCGGCTCGCTCACGCCGTGGCTGCTGCTCGGGCTGATCTTCGCGGTCGGGGTCGGTCAGACATTCACCTCTCCCACCTGGCAGACGCTCCAGCCCGAGCTCGTGCCCGCCGCGGACCGCCCCCAGGCGATCGCGCTCGGGTCGGTCAACCAGAACCTCAGCCGGGCCGTGGGGCCGGCCATCGGAGGTGCCCTGTACGCGGCCACCAGCGCCGCCGCGCTGTTCTTCGTCAACGCGGTGAGCTTCGTTCCCGTGATCGGGGTGGTGGCCCGCTGGCACCCGAGGGCCCGGCCCCAGCGCGAAGTCGCGGCCGAGCAGGCGTGGGAGGCGATCCGGGCCGGCGCCCGCTACGTCGCGGCGAGCCCGGCTCTGCGCGTGATCCTGGTGCGGGCCGGCAGCTTCATGCTGTTCGCGAACTCGATCTGGGCGCTGCTGCCGCTCGTCGCCCATTCCTATCTGCAGCTCGGGTCCTCCGGCTATGGCCTGCTGCTCGGCGGCGTCGGGGTCGGTGCGGTGGCCGGCGCGGCCGCCCTCCCGCGGCTCCGGGGCCGGCTGGCCGCCGGCCCGCTGCTGACGATCGCCACGGTCGTTCTCGCGGCGATGATCCTCGCGCTCGCGTTCGTGCGCTCGGTTCCTCTCGCCGCGCTCGTGGTGGTCGTCGCGGGGGTCGCCTGGATCCTCGCCCTCTCAACGCTCAGCTCGACCTACCAGGCGACCCTCCCGGGGTGGGTCAAGGCGCGTGGGATGGCCTACTACCTGGTGGTGTTCCAGGGAGGAGGAGCACTGGGAAGCGCTGCGTTCGGGATCCTCGCTGAGCGCACCACGCTGCAGGCCGCGCTGGTGGTGGCCTCGATCCTGCTGGCGGTGAGCGGCGTTCTCGGCCTGCTCCTGCGGTTCAGGTCGATCTCCCCCGAAGAACTGCTCCCCGCCGGCGACTGGCCCGAGCCCCACGCCTGGCACGGCGCCCACCCGGTCGGCCCGGTGCTCGTGACGGTCGAATATCACGCCCGCCAGGGTCGCTCCGAGGAGCTGGTCAAGGCGCTTCGGACGGGACGGTACGCCAGACGCCGCACCGGGGCCGTGGGGTGGCAGGTGTGGCGCGACGCCGCCGAACCCGACCGGATCCTGGAGCGCTTCTCGGTCGGGTCGTGGGACGAACACATCCGTCAGGGCGAGCGCGTGAGCCGTCGCGACCAGCAGCGGCTCGAAGACATCCGCGCCCTCGCCGACCCGGAACGGCCGGCGGTCGTGACCCATTGGGTCGTCGCTACGCCGTGAGCGCGACGGCCGCCTCGGGCGTGGCGGCATGGAAGCTGAAGCTCTGCTCGAGGTACAAGGCCACGGTCCTGGCGTCGTGGGAGGCGTATCCGATCGAGATGTCCTGGCCGGAGTCGATCACGAAGTCCCCCCCGCGCTGGCTGACGAGGATCCCACCGCTGATCCCCGGGGCCCACACGATCGGGCCGTCGAGGATGCCTCGCAGGTGCTGCCACAGCGGGTAACCGCCACCCACGGCCGTCTCGCTCGCCAGCCGGTACTGGTCGGGGCCGAGCGCGAGCCCGTAGGGGCCGGCGACCCCGTTGTCCAGCAGCAGCTCCACCCCCCGTGCCACGGCACGCGCGTAGGCCTCGGGTTTCCCGAGCCGTATGGGTTTGTGCGGGGAGGCCTCGCCGATGCCCTTGATGGCCCCGGGCCAGCCCTGCAGGACGGCCACGTTCTCGGCCGCTGCGAGCTGGTGGGCGGCGGCATCGAGCGGCCCGAGGTCGGCGTCGTCGGCCCCCCGGTCGGCGTCCCTCAGCTCCGAGAGGGGGAGCTCGAAGGCCGCTCGCAGCTCGACCAGTGGCAGCACCCGTCGCTGGGCCGCCTCGATCCCTTTCAGCGGCGCTCCTTTGAGCGCTCCCGTCCGCCCGAGGTTGGTCGCGGAGTGCTCCCACCCGTGGGGCCCGGAGAAGTCCACCAGCCGGCGGGCCGCCAGCGCGGGGGCCAGCCGGTCTCTGGCCTCGCCGTCGAGCATCTGCCAACCGGCGTCGCTGATCGGGGCGAGCCCCCGCAGGAGGTGGTTCACGTGCCTCCCTCCCTGAGGCTCCCGATCGCCAGCGACCCATCCGTTGCCGCGCTCCCGTCTGTGCCGTCCTCTCCAGCGGTCTCGGCGGCAGGCGCCGGCGAGGAGTCCGGCGGGTCGTCCATGAACTCGGCCGAGGGAACAAAGAACAGCGTCCCGGTGAGGGCCGTGGAGAAGTCCAGGATGCGGTCGTAGTTGCCCTCGGGCTTGCCGGTGAACATGTTCTGCAGCATCTGCTCGATCACGTCGGGGGTGTGAGCGTAACCGATGAAGTAGGTCCCGAACTCGCCCACCCCTACCCTCCCGAAGGGCATGTTGAAGCGCATGATTTTCCGCTCTGTGCCGTCCTCGTCGACGATCGTGTTGAGCGCCACGTGGGAGTTGGAGGCCTTCAGCTCGTCCGGGAACTCGAGATCGCTGAGCTTGGTGCGCCCGATGGCCCGCTCCTGCTCGGCCACCGCCAGGGCGTCCCACCCCGGCAGGTCGTGGACGTACTTCTGCACGATCACGTAGCTGCCGCCGGCGAAGGCCTCGTCCTCGTCGCCGATCACGACCGCGTCGCGGGCCTCCTCGCCTTCGGGGTTCTCGGTCCCGTCCACGAACCCGAGCAGGTCCCGCTCGTCGAAGGAGCGGAAGCCGTGCACCTCGTCGATCACCCGCCCGCACCCAACGAGGCGTTCGCAGACCCGCTGGGCGAGCTCGAAGCACAGGTCCAGACGCCGGGCCCTGATATGGAACAGCACGTCACCCGGGGTCGAGGGGGCGTCGTGGCGGGCCCCCCGGATCTCGCGGAACGGGTGTAGCCCGGCGGGTGCGGGCGACCCGAACAGCCGCTCCCACGCCGAGGCGCCGATGCCCACCACGCACGTCAGCTCGCCCTCCGGAATCCGGAATCCGACCGATCGCTTCAGCCCGCTGACGTCCCCCAGCAGCTCGCGCACCGCGTCCTCGCCGCCCGCGTCGATCGTGACGGTGAGGAAGATCGCCGCCTCGGTCAGGGGCGTGAGGATGGCCTGGGGTTCGGGTGCCGGCATGGGTCTCGAGGGTCGTCGGGCCCCGGGGCCGCAGAGCCTACGTGAACTCGAGCAGCGGGAAGGCCCGGTGCGGGCGCGGGGGCACGAGGAAGTTCTGCCTGCGGGTGGCGGTGGTGAACCGCTCGAGGCCGAGGTTCCGGGCCGGGACGTTGTACTGCTTGGCGAGGTCCGGCGAGGCTTGGTTGCGGCGCATGGTGGCGAAGAAGTCGGACGTCGGCACGAAGATGCTGAAGTGCAGCTTCGGTTGCTGGGACCCGTCGGGTACGTCGAGCGAGTCGAACCCCGGTCCGTCGGCGCGGATGTGGATCGGGATGCCGTTGGACGTGCGGCTGGAGCGCTGCACGGCGCTCATGTGCCCGAGGTGGGGTTCACCGTCGAATGTGCCCCTGGCTTCCGCTTCGTAGCGGGAGGCGTTCGGTCCCTCGAACACGTTGGGGATGAACGCCGGGCCCCCGCCGTCGGTGAACTGGTCGGCGTAGCCTCGGCTCGGAACGGGGTTGGCGGTGAACATCTCCGCGGCCCGGCGGATGTAGGTTTCGCCCGGCCGTTCGTAGAACTGCTCCAGATCCAGGATCAGGTGCGAGAGGTGCTGGATCGAGGCGCGGGCGAAATATGACCCGTGCCGGGCGGTCGTGAACTTCGCGTCCCTGTTCCCGACGAAGGTCGTGATCTGGGGGGACCCGCTGGTGCCCACCTGCTGGTCGGAGAAGCTCATCCACATCGACGATTCTGGGTTGATGGTTTCGGCGTAGGGCAGCCCCTGCGCGTCGGCCATCGCACGTGGGAGCCCGATCTGGTTGAACATCAGCCGCCTCGAGGTGATGGTGAGCAGCCCCGCCAGGCCCGCGGGGGCGACCGCTTCGCCGGCGAGCGTGTCGCTTTCGCCGGCGAGCCACGCCAGCACGTCGTCGAGCACCTCGGTGTGGTCGCTGCGCAGTGTCACGAGCACGTCGTTGCTCTCGATCTGCACGGGGACGTTGAAACGCAGCTTCGTGACTTCCGGGTTTTCGGGGGAGACGTCGGTGGGCCCCGGCACGGCCTCCTCGAGTGCGTAGCGCTGCGGTTCGGAGCTCAGCCCCGGGATGAACGCCGCGACGAGCGGTCCGGCCATCCCGCCCGGGAGCCGTTCGAAGTACGGGATCCCGTAGGAGACGGTGGTGAACACCCCGGAAGGGCTGAACGGGTAGGCGGACTCGATCCTGGCGAGCGCGCCCTGGAGCGTGGCCTGGTCGGCGCGGGTGGGGGTGCGTGTGAGGGTGAAGGTGGCAAAGGTCGTGTACACGGGCGCGGCGCGCACCCGGACGCCTTCGATCTTCACGGGCGGCGGGGTGTAATGAGAGATCGCGAACTGGATCTCCGGCAGCCCACCGATGCCGGCCGCGGCGGCCCGAAGGGGAGCCGGCGCGAGCACGTCGAGCGCCCCCAGGGTGGTCCCGGCCAAGCCGAGCACCGCCGCCCGCTGGAGCAGCGAGCGGCGGGTGAACTGCGACGCCGGCGATCCGGGGGTCGGGGGCTCTGCTTGCGGCGACTCCCCGGACATCTTCTCTGTGGAGTCGCCGGCAGGTGTCGGTCGCTGAAGGGGTGTCCGCGCCGTCCGCGGCCACCCCTTCAGCCCGTCCTTACAGCACGCCCCAGCCGACGCCGCCTTCGTAGCCGACCTTGCCCTTGTTGCCTTCCAGGGGCAGGCCCGCTTCTTCTTCTGCTTCTTCCGCTTCTTCTTCTTTTACTTCTTCGGCTTCCGCTTGGCGTTCCTTTTCGCTCACGATCGGACCTGCTTCAACCACTTCGCCGCCGGATTCGAGCTGGAAGGTTCCACTCACCGCCCCCTGTGGCGCGCAGTGTTCGCGTTCTTCGGGGCTGGCGCTCTTGCCGAGCGCGACCACCTGTCCCTGGAAGCTGAGGATCTCGGGACCCGAGGTCGTGTTCGCGAACGAGAGCGCGGACTTGGGCGCTTCGTACGTGCACGCCAGCCCTTCTTCGTTTTCGATCGTGACCCCGTCGCGGCCCTTCAGGAGGCCCGCTCCCTTGCTGGAGATGCCGGCGATCCACGGCAGACCCACCGGTTCAACCACCAGCGGCCCGGAGGCGCTGGGGCATTCGTCGGGGAACACAGTCGGGTTGCCTTCCAGTTCGGCTGATTCGAAGTTGATCACGTCCGTCGTCGCGTCGTTGGTGGTGAGCGTCCCGCTGAGGGTGCTTTCGTTGCATTCGATGTTCCCCGCCGAGGAGGAGAACACGAGGTTCGAGCTGGACGCTTCGACCGGCGAGCCTGACGCGAGCGGACCGGCTGCGGTCTTCAGTTCGGTGCCTTTCGACCCGAGTGGCTTCGCTGCGGACCGCTGGGCCGGTGACATCACGAATTCGCATTCTTTCGTCGATTTCATCGTGAGTTCCGAATTCGCGAAGTTGAGCGTCTTTTTGGTGCTGATTTTTTCGGGTTTTTCCCCGAGCGTCCCGGCGAGTTTTCCGATCGCTTCGACGCTGTATTTGCAGAGTTTGTTCTTCGCCGCCTTGTAGTGCTTGCGCGGCTTGACAGTCCGTTCGAGCTGGAAGGCGACCACGGTCGAGCCCACCTGGGGCGAGAGCGTGAACGGATATTGGGCGCCTGATTGGGTGACGGTGCCTTCGAGCGCCTCGGTCTCGACCTTTTCGCCGATCAGCGTCGTGCCCTTTGGTTTTTTGGCGACGCATTTAGCGAATTCGATGCCTTCGGTGCCGATACCGAGGTGGCCTTCGAGGAACAGGTTTTTGTATGCCACCGAGCCGCTGCAGCTGATTTCGAACTTCTTTTTCCACTTCAGCGTGAACGGCGAGTTGATGCTCGAGGAAGGGCCGAGGGAGAGCCGTTCGGCCGGAAGCAGTTCGTGGCCCATCGGCGGTTCGGCTTCGACCCACCAGGTGAGAGCAAAAGCGGACGACGCCAGCGCGCCGCACGCGACCAGCGCCAAGCCGAGGCTCAGCAGGAGCCGCGTCGCGCGTCGCCGCGCGGCACCCCTCCGTGTCTTGGCTGGAGACGAGTTGATCATGGAACCCCCCTTTGTTGTCGAGTCTCCCCTGGCGCGGCGAGATGGGCGGACCGGCCACGAGCATCGATAGTGCCCCTCAGCCGGGACGCGGACGCATCCCGGTCCCGCAGTTCGTACTCCATCCCGCCCGAAGTGTCAAGGGTCACGAGCACGCGATCACGGGGTCACGGATTTCGTGTACGCTGGGCGGGTCATTCGGCCAGGGCAGCTGGCCTGGCGTGGAGAACGCTAGACAGGGGGAGGGGGATGCAGTTCCTGAGAGCCGCAACGCAGCCCGTATTCGGGAGCCATCGTCACGCGCACGATCACGCGCGACCTCGAACCGCCGCCAGGGCGCTCGCCCGGCGAAAGGCGCTCCTGCTCGTCGCCGCCGCGGTCCTGCTGGGGGCCGTTGCGACCGGCACGTTCCTCCTAGCCCGTCCCGGCTCCTCCTCGCCGGTGACCCTCCATCGGGTGGCGCCTGGCAAGAGCCTCGCGGCCATGGGCACGAGCCTCCAGGCTGCGTACTCCGCGGCAGCGGGGCGGGAAAATCCCGCATACGCGGTACGGCAATCCGCCGGCGCGCTCGCGGCGGCGAACCCGGCCCAAGGGCTGCACGCCCGCTTCGCCCCTTCGTGGGTATCGGTTTCGGCCGGTGCGGGCAGGGTCGCCATGCAGCTTCGGGGCATCGGCTACGGCTCGTCGCTTCAGCCGCTCACCGGCAGCGTCCCGAGCGCGAGCGGCAATCGGGTCTCCTACTCCCGGCCCGGGCTGCAGGATTGGTACGCCAACGGGCCGCTCGGGATCGAGCAGGGGTTCACCGTCGCCCACGCTCCCGTGGCGCGCCCGGCGGCGCCGCTGACGCTCGCGATCGGCCTCTCGGGCAACACCCGCGGGGCGCTTGAAGCCGGCGGCCACGGGCTCGTGTTCAGCCGCGCCGGCAAGGACGTCATCCGCTACACGGGTCTCACGGCAACAGACGCCCGCGGTCATGCGCTGAAGAGCTGGATGTCGCTGGCAGGCGGGCAGCTCCTGCTGCACGTCGACGCCGCCAAGGCGCCCTTCCCGATCCGCATCGACCCCTTCCTGCAGGAGGGAGAAAAGCTCACCGGAAGCGGCGAGAGCGGCCAAGGCGAATTCGGCGAGAGCGTGGCGCTTTCCTCCGACGGCAACACGGCGCTGATCGGCGCCAGCGGCGATCACGATTTCGTCGGCGCCGCCTGGGTGTTCACGCGTTCGGGGGCCACCTGGTCCCAGCAGGGAGAAAAGCTCACCGGCACGGGCG
>DATJOU010000231.1:0-14271 GCA_035506775.1 Solirubrobacteraceae bacterium
GGTCCTGCGGCGGACGGCCCTCGAGATCGCCAAACGGCTGGACTGGAACCTCGAGCCCTCGCGGTCGGGGTTCCTGCCGGAATCGGTGCAGCGGTGGATGCCGTTCCGCGAGACCAACCCCCAGCTCGCCAAGCTGGCCAAGAAGTACAAACTGGGCCTGCTGTCGAACATCGACGACAAGCTCCTGGGGCAGACCCGCCGCCACATCCCCACCGACTTCGACCTCGTCGTGACGGCCCAGCAGGTCCGCTCCTACAAGCCCGAGCCGGCCCACTTCACCGAGTGCGCCCGGCGGATCGGGGGCAAGCGGGGGTGGGTCCATGTCGCGGCCAGCCACTACCACGACGTGGTTCCGTGCATCAAAGCGCGGGTGCCCGTGATCTGGGTCAACCGCCACAAAGAGAAGCTCGACTCCTCCCAGAAGAAGCCGACCGCCGAGGTGCCGAACCTCAAAGAGGCGGCCAAGCTGCTCGGCGCCACCTGAGCGGCGGGTGCGGGCGCAAGCCCTCCACCCCGACGTGCTGCTCGTCACCAGCGCCGTGCTGGCGCTCAACTGCGTGGTCGTCCGCGCCGAGCTCGGGGAGCCAGCCGGGGAGTCCGAGGGGTTCCTGATCGACTCGCCGGTGCTGCCCGAAGAGCTCGATTCGCTACCGGGCCTGCTCGGGCAGGCGGGGTTCCCCGAACCCGACGGGCTGCTCGCCACGCACGGCGACTGGGACCACCTGCTCGGCCGCCTTGCGTTCCCCGAGCTGGCGCTGGGGTGCGCGGAGAGCACCATCGAGCGGCTCGACGCGAGCCCGGGGGAGGCCCAACGCGAGCTGAGGGCATTCGACGAGGAGCTGTACATCGAGCGTCCGGGCCCGCTCGCGCTCGGCTCGCTCCAGGCGCTGCCGGTGCCCGGGCGCCTCGACATCGGCGATCGCGAGATCGAGTTGCATCCGACCGGCGGGCACACCGTCGACGGGATGGCGCTGCTGGTCGGGTGGGCCGGGGTGCTCGCTGTCGGCGATTACCTGTCGCCGATCGAGATCCCGACGATCAGCCCCGGGGGAAACGTGGAGGCGTACCTGCAGACGCTCGGTCGCCTGCGCGGGCTGCTCGAGCGGGTCGAGCACGTGATCCCCGGACACGGGCCACGGATGGACGCCGAGCGGGCCAGGTCGGTGCTGGACGAGGACGTCGCCTACCTGGAGCAGCTGTCCGTGCGTGGTGAGGCGGCGGCGCTTCCGGCAGGACGCCGTGGGGCCGAGCAGCGCCGGCTGCACGCGCGGAATGTCGCGAGCGTCCACGCGGCTGACGCGCAGAGCTCGGGTTAGCGCCGATCAGGCCTCGGCGCTCTGGATCGTGGCGATCGGAGCGCCGGCCTGGATCGGCTCGCCCTCGGCGATCGGGAGCTCCACGACCTTCCCGCTCTTGTGAGCGGTGATCTCGTTCTCCATCTTCATCGCCTCGATGATCGCCAGCAGCTGACCCTCCTGCACGGTGTCGCCCTGCTTGACGAGCACCTTCCACACGTTCCCCTGCAGGGGCGAGGGGAGGATGTCGGGGCCGCCGCCCGAGGAGGAGGCCTTCCGCGCCCCCCGTTTCGGGGCCTGCCGGGCGCCCGCCACAGGGCCGTTCGAGCGTGCCACCGAGCCGTCCAGGGCGGCACCCGCGACCGGCGCAGCGCCCACCACCCGGACCTGGAAGCGCCGGCCCGAGACCTCGACGTCGTATTTCTGCTCGACCCGCTCGCCCCCGTCCTGGTCGTCGGCGGCCGGGGCCTCGGGGGGCGGGAAGGCGAGCTGCTTGAGCCACTTCTTGTCCTCCAAGAGGTCCCTGCAGGTCTCTCCCCGCGCCCACTGGTCGCTGCCCAGCAGCGCTTTGTGGAAGGGGATCAGCGTCTTGAGCTTCTCGATCTCGTATTCCCCAAGGGCCCTGAGCATGCGTTTCGTGGCCTGCTCGCGGTCGGCGTCCCACACGATCAGCTTGGCCACCATCGGGTCGTACATCGGCGAGACCTCGCCGTTTTCACCGACCCCCGAGTCGACCCTCACCCCGGGGCCGGAGGGCTCCCGGTAGCGGCCGATGGCGCCGGGGGCGGGGGCGAAGTTCTTCGACGCGTCCTCGGCGTTGATGCGGCACTCGATCGCGTGTCCCCGCAAGGTGACGTCCTCCTGGGCGTAGGACAGCGGCTCACCGACGGCGGCCCGGATCCCCTCCTTGACGATGTCGATGCCGGTCGTCATCTCGGTCACGCAGTGCTCCACCTGCACGCGGGTGTTCATCTCCAGGAAGAAGTACTCCGCCCCGCCCGAGCCCTCGCCGGTGCCGTTCGGGGAGCCGGACACGAACAGCCCCTCGATCGTCCCCGCCCCGACGTAGTCCACGGCACGGGCCGCCTCCACCCCGATCTGCCCGATGCGGGCCCGCATCTCCTCGTCCACGATCCACTCCGGCGCGGGGGACTCCTCGATCAGCTTCTGGTGGCGGCGCTGGATCGAGCAGTCGCGCTCGCCGAGGTGGATCACGTTGCCGTGGGTGTCGGCCAGGATCTGGACCTCGACGTGACGGGGGTCGGGGAGGTAGCGCTCCAGGTACACGGTGGCGTCGGAGAAGAACTTCTCCCCTTCCCGGCTGGAGCCCTCGAAGGCCCCCGGGAGCTCCTCCTCGGTGAGGGCCACCCGGAAGCCCTTCCCGCCCCCTCCGCCGGCGGCCTTCACCGCCACCGGGAAGCCGATCTGCTCGGAGGCGATCTTCAGCGCCTCCTCGGGGGTCGCGACCGGCTCGGTGGTGCCGGGGACGATCGGCACGCCCGCCGCCTTCATCAGCTCGCGGGCGCGGGTCTTGGAGCCCATCGCCTCGATCGCGGAGGCCGGGGGCCCGATGAACACGACCCCGGCGTCCACGCACGCCTGGGCGAAGGTCGCGTTCTCGGCCAGGAAGCCGTAGCCCGGGTGGACCGCCTCGGCGCCGGAGCGGGCGGCCACGTCGAGGATCTTCTCGATCGAGAGGTAGTTGTCGGCGGCCGGGCCGGGGCCGAGGTTGTAGGACTCGCCCGCACGGGTCACGTGGAGGGCGTCTTTGTCGAGCTCCGAGTAGACGGCCACGGACTCGATCCCGAGCTCCTCCAGGGCGCGGATGATGCGGATCGCGATCTCTCCGCGGTTGGCTACCAGGACCTTGCTGAACACCGGCCGCGAAGCTTAGCTGGGGCCCGCTGCGGGGCGGCGGACAATCCGAGGATGCAGGCCGGGCCACCCGGGCCGGCGGGCGCTCACGGCTAGAAGTAGCCCGCCTTCTTGCGGTCCTCCATGGCGGCCTCCGAGACGCGGTCGTCGGCCCGCGTCTCACCACGCTCGGTGATGCTGGTGGAGGCGATCTCGAGCACCACCTCGGGGAGCGTACGGGCCTCCGAGCGGACCCCGCCCGTGCAGCTCATGTCGCCGACCGTGCGGTAGCGGACGGTCTCGGGGAAGACCTCCTCGCCGTCGATCAGCTCGGTGCCCTCGCGCCACGCGTAGAGCATCCCGTCACGCTTGAACACCTGCCGCTGGTGGGCGAAGTAGATCGAGGGCACCTCGAGCTCCTCGAGGTCGATGTACTCCCACACGTCCAGCTCGGTCCAGTTCGAGAGGGGGAACACGCGCACGTGCTCGCCCTTGTGGATGCGGCCGTTGTAGAGGTTCCACAGCTCCGGCCGCTGGTTCTTCGGGTCCCACTGGCCGAACTCGTCGCGGAAGGAGAGGATCCGCTCCTTGGCCCGGGCCCGCTCCTCGTCGCGGCGGGCGCCACCGAAGGCGGCGTCGAACTCGTGCTCGGCGATCGCGTCCAGCAGGGTGACCGTCTGCAGGCGGTTGCGGGATGCCCGCGGCCCCGTCTCCTCGACCACGCGTCCGCTGTCGATCGAGTCCTGGACGCTGGCCACCACCAGCCGCTCGCCCAGCTCGGCGACCCTGCGGTCGCGGTACTCGATCACCTCGGGGAAGTTGTGCCCGGTGTCCACGTGCATCAGCGGGAACGGGAACGGTCCCGGGCGGAACGCCTTCTCGGCCAGGCGCAGCAGCACGATCGAGTCCTTGCCGCCGCTGAACAGCAGCACCGGCCGCTCGAATTCGGCGGCCACCTCGCGCATCACCTGGATCGCCTCGGACTCGAGCGAGCGCAGGTGGGTCAGCTGGGGGCGGGCGGCGTAGTTCACTCGTGCAGCCCGCACTCGGTCTTGTCGGTCCCCGCCCAGCGGCCCTCGCGGCCGTTGCCGGGCTGGGTGCAGGTCGCGCACCCGATCGAGGCGTAGCCGCGGTCGTGGAGCGGGTTGTAGGGAAGGTCGCGCTCGAAGATGCGCTGCCACAGGTCCTTGTCGGTCCAGTGGGCGAGCGGGTTGTACTTCCACAGCCCGCGGCGCTCGTCGCGTTCGATCAGCTGGGTGTCGGCCCGCGTCGGGCCCTGCTCGCGGCGGATGCCGGTGATCCAGCCGTCGGCGCCCTGCAGCGCCTCTTCCAGCGCGGCGACCTTGGCGGCGCCACAGCAGTGCTCGGGGCCGGTCCAGGGGTTGTCCGGATTGCTGGCGTCCTTGACCTCGATCTTGACGCCGAAGCGGTCCTCGAACAGCTTCCACGTCTGCAGCGTCTCCTCGAACAGGACGCCGGTGTCGATCGTGACGATGCGGACGGCCTCGGCTGTGCCCTGGTCGAGCCGCAGCAGCTCGTCGATCAGGATCGACTCCTCCTTCTGGAAGGAGCACAGCAGCACCGCCTTCTCGCCGTGGCGGGCGGCCTCGCGCAGCGTGTGCGTGAGGCCGAGCGCGATGTCGGAGGGGGCCTGCCTGATGTCGCTGTCGATCGGATTCATCGTTTGACCGGGTTCATCGTTCTGTGGATCGCCTGATCGAATGTTTCCCTTTAGCTACCTGACGCCCGCTAGACGGCGCACTCGCCCTCGCCGCGGATGACTTCGAAGGGGACGGCACGGTTCCAGTCGATGAACTGGTTCATCGTCTCGAGACCGAACTCGACCGGCATCGACAGGTCCTTCACGAGCCCTTCGAACTCTCCCGTCCCCACGCGCTCCGCGAACGCGCGGAAGCTCTCTCCCTCAGTACGGCCTGACTCATAGTGACGGATCCAGCGCTCGATCGCGTCGGGTACGCGCTTGGCCGGGAGGCGCACCTTCAGGCGCTGTCCGAAGCCGACGTCGGCGTCCTCGTAGGAGCCGCCGAGGTGGGGGATGTAGGCGGGGATTGTGTGCTCGCCGACTTTGATCGATGCCCCGTAGAGGCCGATGTCGGCGATGTGGTGCTGGGAGCAGCCGTTCGGGCAGCCGCTCATCTTGATGTGGATCTGGCGGCTCATCGGGTCGGTCACGTCCATCGCTTCGATGCGCTCCTGGACGGCCTGGTTGAGGCCCATCGAGCTGGTGATGCCGAGCTTGCACGAGTCGGTCCCGGGGCAGGACACGACGTCGCTGACCTCCCGGGGGCCGGCCTGCGCCAGCCCCAGCTCCGACAGCGCCTTCCAGACGTCGTAGACGCTCTGCTCGGGCACCCACCGCAGCAGCAGGTTCTGCTGCACGGTGGTGCGGGCGTAGCCGCCGGAGTAGGTGCGGGTGATGTCGGCGAGGCCGCGGAACTGCTCGGGGCTGAGGTCGCCGCGGGTGATGCGGGCCTCGACCGTGACATAGCCGTCCTGGCGCTGGGGGGCGACGTTGCGGGCGCGGAAGTCGTCGAACTCGGACAGGTCGCCGTTGGGTGAGTCGTAGCTGGCGGGCGGCGCCGGGGCCGACTCCTGTTCGTCGATCACGAACAGCTGCGGGTCGAAGTCACGTTCGGCGACCCAGTCGCCCTTCAGCTCCTCCTCCACCTGGTTGCGCAGCTCGTCGATCCCGTACTTGTCCACGAACACCTTGATGCGGGCGCGGGCGCGGTTGGCCCGCAGCCACTCCTGGCGGTCGAAGATCCGGAACACGGCCTCGGCCGCCCGCAGGTATTCGCCGTTGTCGAGCTCCACGAACTCGTACAGCGTGTGGGCCAGGCGGGGCATGATCGAGGTGCCCCCGCCGACCAGCATCTCGGCTCCCCGCACCTCGCCGCGGCCGTCGATCTGCTTCACGCGGGCGCGGAAGGCGATGTCGTGGATCGCGCAGATGGCGCGGTCGGCCGGGCTGCCGTCGAAGGCCGTCTTGATCTTGCGCGGCATCGCCTGGGTGGTGGGGTGGCGGACGAAGTAGCGGATGTAGGCGCCCGCGTAGGGGGTCATGTCGAACAGCTCGTCCGCGGCCACCCCGGCCCACGGGTCACCGGTGACGTTGCGGACGGTGTTGCCGCAGCCCTCCCGGCTGGAGAGCCCGGCGTCGCCCAGCTCCCGGATCGCCTGCTCGACTTCCGGCAGCGGGATGTGGTGCATCTGGATGTTCTGGCGGGTGGTCACGTGGCCCTTGTTGAGGGGGGCGTACTTCTCGACCACGTCGGCGAAGGCTTCGAGCTGCTCGGGGGTGACGCCGCCGAAGGGGAGCTTCACGCGGATCATCTGCACGTCCGGCTGGCGCTGCCCGTAGACCCCCTGCTTGAGGCGGAACTTGATGAATTCGTCTTCCGCGGTCTGTCCCTCGAGGAATTTCGTGGCCTCGGTGCGGAAGTCGTCGAACTCCCGCTCGAGGATGGGGATCACGTGACCGGGGACGTCCTCGACGACTTCCGGGTCCTCCAGGGTGCCGCGTCGGGTGGAGATTGCAGATGGCTCCATGCGGGGTCCTCCAGGTCCTCACGCCGGGGGATGCGCAGGGACCTCTCGTAGCCGGCGAAAGGTTATTGCGCCAAAGCCTAGCGGCTTTTAGGTATTTATCCAGGGGTCGGCGAGAATCGCTGCGGACTCCCGTTCCACCCCTTCCAGGAGCCCCGTGAGGCGCCAGCCTTCGGTGTCCGTCGAGGCCGCCGGGGAGGCCGGCGGCGGAGCCGTGTCGAGGATGAAGCGCTCGAGCGCCGCCACGATCGCGGCCGCCTCCTCCGGGCCGGCGGTGGGGTCGAGGAGGGTCAGCCGGGCCGGGTCCGGCGGGCCGCCGTGGGAGGGGCTCACAGGGGGATGTTCCCGTGCTTTCGCCGAGGGCCCGGGTCGCGCTTGCTCTGGAGCGTGTGCAGGGCCGTGATCAGCCGCGGACGGGTCTCGTGGGGGACGATCACGTCGTCGATGTAGCCCCGTTCGGCGGCCGTGTAGGGGTTGGCGAAGCGCGCCTTGTAGTCCTCCATCAGCTTCGTGCGCCGCTCGTCCGGGGTGGGGCTGGAGGCGATGTCGCGCCGGTAGATGATGTTGACGGCCCCCTCGGGGCCCATCACGGCGACCTCGGCGGTGGGCCAGGCGAAGTTGAAGTCCGCCAGCAGGTGCTTGGAGGCCATCACGTCGTAGGCGCCCCCGTAGGCCTTGCGCGTGATGACCGTGATCTTGGGGACGGTGGCCTCGGTGAAGGCGTACAGCAGCTTGGCCCCGTGGCGGATGATCCCGCCCCACTCCTGGGCGGTCCCGGGCAGGAACCCGGGGACGTCGGTGAACGTGATCAGGGGGATGTTGAAGGCGTCGCAGGTGCGCACGAAGCGGGCCGCCTTGGCGGAGGCGTCGATGTCGAGCACCCCCGCCAGCTGGGCCGGCTGGTTGCCCACCACGCCGACCGAGAACCCGTCGAGCCGGGCGAAGCCGCAGATGATGTTGCGGGCGTGGTGTTCGTGCACCTCGAAGAACTCGCCGTCGTCCACGATCAGGCGCACCACGTCACGCATGTCGTAGGGCTTGTTGGGGTTGTCGGGGACGACCCCGTCGAGCTCCAGGTCCATCCGCATCGGGTCGTCGGTGGGGGCCACCCGGGGGGCCGTCTGGAGGTTGTTCTGGGGCAGGAAGCTGATCAGGTAGCGGCAGTCCTCCAGGCACGCGTCCTCGTCCTCGGAGGCGAAGTGGGCGACGCCCGACTTGGTGTTGTGCGACATCGCCCCGCCGAGCTCCTCGAAGCCCACCTCCTCGCCCGTGACGGTCTTGATCACGTCGGGGCCGGTGATGAACATGTGGGAGGTCTCCTTGACCATGAAGATGAAGTCCGTGATCGCGGGGGAGTACACGGCCCCGCCGGCACACGGGCCCATGATCAGGCTGATCTGGGGGATCACGCCGGAGCACTTGACGTTGCGCACGAACACGTCGCCGTAGGCCCCGAGCGACACCACCCCCTCCTGGATGCGTGCCCCGCCCGAGTCGTTGATGCCGATCACGGGGCAGCCGATCTTGGCCGCCAGATCCATGATCTTGCACATCTTCTCCCCCATCACCTCACCCAGGGATCCCCCGAAGACGGTGAAGTCCTGGCTGAACACGCACACGGGCCGCCCGTCGATCAGCCCGTGGCCGGTCACCACGGCGTCCCCCCAGGGGCGGTTCTTCTGCATGTCGAAGTCGTAGGTGCGGTGGCGAACGAACGTGTCGAGCTCCTGGAAGGAGCCGGGGTCGAGCAGCTTTTCCACCCGCTCACGGGCCGTGTACTTGCCGCGGGCGTGCTGCTTCTCCTCCGCCTCGGGTGCAGAGTGGAGGGCGGCCTCCCGTAGCTCGTGGAGCTGGGCCAGCTTCTCCTCGTAGGTTTCCGGAGCCTTCTGGCGAGGGGGTTTGCGGTGTCCGCTGCGCGACGTCGCGAGCAGGGCGGCGTCGGCCTGGCGGTCGTGTGGGCTGGCTGCCATCGGGCAGCGGATGTTATCCGCGCAAAGAGGTCGATCCGCGGCCCGGGCTCAGCCGGCCACCCAGGCCTTGGCGTCCTCGAGCCCGTCGAGCCCGTACAGCTTCACTTCCCCCGGGGTGAGCCAGCCGAACATGTGCATCACGTCGGCCAGCCACTCCACGTCGGTGACGAGGGCGATCCGCTTCCAGGCTTTGGGATGACCGACTCCGAGGGTGATTCCCGTCTTGGTGTCCTCGGCGAGCGCTCCGAGGTCGATCTTCTCGAACCCCGGCCCGACGGCGAACACCATCCTCACGTCTCCTCCCTCGGCGGCGGCCTTCATCGGGGGCAGCAGCACGTCCCGGTACTCCTCCCGCGTCAACCTGCCGGTCGCGCGAAAGCCGATCGTTCCGTCGGGCATCCCCTCGAGGGGCTCGATCACGCCTTCGATGGTAGGACGATCGCGGGGCCGCGTCAGGCGCGCGAGAAGGGCCTGTGGTGAGCCGACCCGAGGCGGTCCAGGACACCGGTGAGGATCTCGTTCACCTGGTCCTCGGTGGGCCCCGCCTTGACGTCCGCGGGCGCGACCTCCTCGGCCGACCGCAGCTCGCTCGAGAGGTCCGGCGTGGGCGGGGTGGGAGCGGTCGGCTCGGGTGCCGCCGGGCGGACGCCGTAGCGGGCCTGCAGCGCCTCCAGCGCGGTGGGCGGGGAGGGCTCGGTGACCGTGTCCGGCTCCACGGCCGGCTCCGCGGCCGGCTCCGACGCCGTCTCATGGGACTCCGGGGTCTCGACGGGCTCCTCGGGCTGTCGGGATCGGCGTCCGAACAGCCTGGCGAAGAACCCACGGCGGGTGGGCTCGCCGCCGTCGACGCCGGGGCCCTTCGCCGCCGTGTCGGCGGGCGGGGTGTTCGCCTCGGGCATCGGGGCGGGGAGAGGCTGTGAGGGCTCGGTGGTCGCGCGCAGCGCGGCTGCAGTGAGGGGGATGGGCGAGGACACGTCGGCGCCCACACCGGCGAGGACGGGCGTCGCGGGAGCTGCGGTGGACGTGTCGGACGTGGGCAGCGTGACCGTCAAGGTGACCTTCGTGCCCCAGCCGGCCTGCTTGATGAGGGCGCTGCCGGTGAGGCCGTCGGCCTCCCAGTAGACGGCGCTCTCAGCCACCGTGGAGACGATCCGGACCTCGCCGAGGTCGGAGAGCAGGCGCCCCAGGGAGCCTTGGTCGCTGAGCTCCGACCACAGCTCCGGGGGTGACTTGACGATCGTTCGCTGAACCTCGGTGGTGCCCATCCTGGGCCTTGTTCGAGCGAACCCTCCCGACTCCTCCCGGGAGATCGTGGGCCCGTGGGAGGCGCCGGAGCACAGCGCGTGATCCAACCTTCCGCGGCCTGTCGCGTTAGGGAAGTTGCAGGCCACGGGACCGGGCGCGAGCGAGGAGGGATGAGTGTGACGCGGAGAGGTCGGACCAGCGGAGCAGCCCGTCGGTGGCGAGGGGCCCGCGGCGCCCGCAAGGGACCACTCGCGCCGCTCACGGTCGCTATCGGTGTCGTGGTCTGCTCCTGCAGCCGGAACCTGCCCCCAGCACCCCCGGACGGCACGTAGCCCGCTACGTGTCAGCTCGCGCCTCGCCCGGCACGATGCGCGGGCGCGGGCCGGGGGAGCCGGAGGCGGGTACCGGTGGGACTACGCCGAGGGGACCGCGCTGGGTACCCGCGCGGAGCCGATCAGGCCGCGATCGTGGAGCAGCTCGGCGATCTGGATCGCGTTCGTGGCGGCGCCCTTGCGCAGGTTGTCGGACACGATCCACATGTCCAGCGCGTGGTCGTTCCCGGGGTCGCGGCGGATGCGTCCCACGAACACGTCGTCCTTGCCGTCGGCGTCGATCGCCAGCGGGTACAGCGCCGCGGAGGGGTCGTCGAGGACGGTCACCCCGGGGGCCGCTTGCAGCAGCTCGCGGGCCCGCTCGGGGGAGAGCTGCTCGCGGGTCTGCATGTTGACGGCCTCGGAGTGGCCGTTGACGACCGGCACCCGCACGCAGGTCGCGCTCACCCTGATCGAGGGGTCCTCGAGGATCTTGCGGGTCTCGTTGATGAGCTTGCGCTCCTCGTCGGTGTGGTCATCCCCCTCGGCGAAGTTGCCGGCGTGGGGGAGGGCGTTGAAGGCGATCTGGTGGGCGTAGGTGCCGGCGGGCTCGATCTGCTGCTCGTGGAGCAGCGCGTGCGACTGGTCCAGCAGCTCGTCCACGGCCCGCCTGCCGGTCCCGGAGACGGCCTGGTAGGTGGAGACCACGAGCCGCTCGATCCCCGCCTCACGGTGCAGCGGTGCGAGCGGGACGACCATCTGCATGGTCGAGCAGTTGGGGTTGGCGATGATCCCCTTGTGGGACTCCAGCGCGTGGGGGTTGACCTCGCTCACCACCAGCGGCACGTCGTCGTTCATCCGCCAGCGGGAGGAGTTGTCGATCACGATCGCTCCCTGGCGGGCGAACACCGGGGCCCACTCCCCCGAGGTGCCCCCTCCGGCCGAGAACAGCGCCACGTCGAAGCCGGCGGCCGCCTCCTCGCTGAGGCCCTGGACGACCAGGCCGCCGTCGAGCTCACGCCCGACCGAGCGCTCGGAGGCGAACGGGACGACCTCGCGGGCGGGGAACTCGCGTTCCCGCAACAGGCGCAGCATCAGCGTGCCCACCTGCCCGGTGGCTCCCACGACCGCGACCCGATAGCCCTCGCTCATCCTGCAGATGAGGGTACCGACCCTATGGTCGCGGTCAGGGCTTGACGACCATGAACACGATCGTCAGCAGGACGAGCGCGCTGAGGGTGGTCCCGACGAGGTTCAGGCGGCGGACCAGTCCCCGGTAGTCCTCGCCGAAAACGACCTCCCCGTCGCCGGCCGCCGCGATGTCCCGTTCGGCTGCCTGCTCGGCCTTTTTCGAGGTGGGGATCATCACGGAGCCGACGAGGGCCCCGATCACGATCACGACGGCGAAGCCCCACTGCACGAAGAACTCGCTCCAGTGGTGACCGTCGCTGGCGAGGAAGATGCCGGCTGCGAACACCACCAGCAGCGAGGGGTTCACCAGCCAGCGTTCGATCGTGTACTCGATGCGGTGCAGCAACGGCATCGCCCGGGGCTGCGTTTTGGCGCCGACGGCGAAGATCACCGGGTAGGCGAAGGTGACCCCGAAGGCTGTCACGACGGCCATGATGTGGAGCGCCATCACGAGTTCGTAGGCGGACGCGGCAGGTGGCTGAATCACGCGGGGTTCGTGGCCGTCTCTAGAAGTGAGGGGCGTACTTGCCGAACACGTCCTGCATCGCCCCGCACACCTCTCCGAGCGAGCAGCGGTCCTTGAGCGCCACGCGGATCCCCGGGAGCAGGTTCTGGCTCCCGCGGGCGAGCTCTCTGAGCTCCTCCAGGCGGCGGTCCACCAGCTCCTGGTCGCGGTCGGCCTTGAAGCGGGTCAGCCGCTCCACCTGTTCGCGCTCGGACTCGGGGTCCACCCGCAACAGGTCGGGGACCTCGATCTCGTCCTCCTCGTAGGCGTTGACGCCCACCACGATGTCCTGCCCGATCCGGTAGCGCTCCTGGTAGCCCCACGCCGACTCGTCGATCTCGTGGGTGATGAACTCGATCGCGTTGACCGACCCCCCGAGCTCGTCCACCTTCGCGATCAGCTCCTGGGAGCGCTCTTCGATCTCGTCGGTGAGGGCCTCCACCAGGTAGGAGCCGGCGAACGGGTCCACGGTGTCGGCCGCCCCGGACTCGGCGGCCAGGATCTGCTGAGTGCGCAGGGCGATCTTGGCGGAGCGCTCGCTAGGCAGCGCGAGTGCCTCGTCGAAGCCGTTGGTGTGCAGCGACTGGGTCCCCCCGCAGACGGCCGCGAAGCCCTGCAGGGCGACCCGCACGATGTTGTTCTCGGGCTGCTGGGCGGTGAGGGTGACGCCGCCGGTCTGGGTGTGGAAGCGGAGCATCATCGCCTTCGGGTTGGTGGCCCCGAAGCGCTCCCGCATGATCTGGGCCCACATCCTCCTGGCGGCGCGGAACTTGGCCACCTCCTGGAAGACGTTGTTGTGGCCGTTGAAGAAGAACGCCAGCCGGGGGGCGAACTCGTCCACCGACAGCCCCCGCTCGATCGCGGCCTGCACGTATGCGATCCCCGAGGAGAGCGTGAAGGCGACCTCCTGGACCGCCGAGCACCCCTTCTCGCGGAAGTGGTAGCCGGAGATCGAGATCGTGTTCCAGCGCGGCACGCGCTCGTGGCAGTACTCGAACAGGTCGGTCGTGAGCCGCATCGTGGGCCCGGGCGGGTAGATGTAGTTACCACGGGCGATGTACTCCTTGAGCACGTCGTTCTGGGTGGTCCCCCGGAGCTTCTCGCTGGGCACCCCCTGCTCCTCGCCGACCAGCTCGTACAGCAGCAGCAGGCAGGCGGCCGGAGCGTTGATCGTCATCGAGGTGGACACCTGGTCGAGCGGGATCCCGTCGAACGCGGTGCGCATGTCGTCGATCGTGTCGATCGCCACCCCGGTGCGTCCCACCTCTCCCAGGCACCTCGGGTTGTCCGAGTCGAGCCCCAGCTGGGTGGGGAGGTCGAAGGCCATCGAGAGCCCGGTCGAGCCCTTCGAGAGCAGGTACCGGTAGCGTTCGTTGGACTCCGTGGCCGACGCGTAGCCGGCGTACTGGCGCATCGTCCACAGCTGCTTGCGGTACATCTCGCGGTGCACCCCGCGCGTGTAGGGGAACTCGCCCGGGTCGCCCAGTTCGAGCTGCTCGGGCACGTCCTCGCGCTCGCAGAGCTCCTTGATCTCGATCCCGGAGTCGGTGAACCGGCGGGGGTCCTCGGGACCCACGATCGGGGCCACGGTGAGGTGGTCCTGGTCCTCCCGATCGGCTCTGGCAGTCGCCATGGAGTCGATGATATGTGAGCGCGCCAGCCCCCATTGGCGGGTGCCCGCCCGGCGGCGGGCGCGGGAGCGGCCTTGCGCGGGATTGCGGTAGGGACCCTCGGGTAAGGTCCCGCCTGGGTATGGCTACCTGTCTGGTCACCGGCGGAGCCGGCTTTCTCGGCTCCCATCTCTGCGACGAGCTGCTCGCGCGCGGCAACCGCGTGATCTGCGTGGACAACTTCGAGACGGGGTCGCTCGCCAACATCGAGCACATCCGCGACCCCGACCGCTTCCTGTACCTGGGCCTCGACATCATCGAGCCGTACTACGTCGAGGAGCCGATCGACTTCATCTACCACCTCGCCTCCCCGGCATCCCCGATCGACTACCTGCGCCTGCCCCTGCACACGCTCAAGGTGGGCTCCTACGGCACCCACCACACGCTCGGCCTGGCGAAGGCCAAGCGAGCCCGCTTCCTGATCGCCTCTACCTCCGAGGTCTACGGCGACCCCCACGTGCACCCCCAGCCGGAGAGCTACTGGGGCCACGTGAACCCGATCGGCCCCCGCGGCGTCTACGACGAGGCCAAGCGCTACGCCGAGGCCCTGACGATGGCCTACCACCGCCAGCAGGGCGTGGACACGGCGATCGTGAGGATCTTCAACTCGATCCTCGCCGACGAGCAGGTCCTTTACGACGATGGAACGGAACTGCGGCGTGA
>DATJOU010000232.1:0-22929 GCA_035506775.1 Solirubrobacteraceae bacterium
CCTCCGCGACGGCGGACCGCCGGAGGCGCCGCTCACGCTCGGATGAGGGTGCTCCCGGGAGCGCCCTCGAGGCTCACCTGGGGCCAGATCGGCCCGAGGACCATCATCAGCGACCCCAGCAGGGCCAGCCAGCTGCCCTCCCGCAACGTCAGCGCCACCAGCCCTCCGGCCGGCACCGGGGGGACCGACATCCGGTAGGCGACGCAGGCGGCCGCGAGCACCCCGACGAGCGAGACCATGCGGCCCCCGCCCCCGCCCCCGCCGACGGCGGCGGGTCCGGCGGCCCGGGCGATCGTGGTGAGCGCGTCGAACAGCGCTATCCCGGCCAGCACGAGCAGCACCACGTTGAGGTCGTGGAGCGTCTGGCGGGCGCTCAGGGCGGCGAGCTGCTGGCCGCCGGCCGAGGCCAGGTTGCCGTGCACGCCGCTTATGAGGTGCTGGAGCGATTCGTTGCCGTACTGCCCCGCCAGACCCTGGGCGAGGTTGGCGGCGAAGCTCGCCCCGTCGGGGGTCAGCGTGAGCTCATACCAGGGCAGGAAAACGGACACCGCCAAGAGGACGGCGCCGGCGGCGGACACGAGCAGGCCATAGCGAGAGCGGTCGCTTGCCATGTTGCGCTTTTCGGCACAAACTCCTCGGAGCTTGAGAGCGGCAACGCGCTAGCGGCCGCCCAGGAGCTGCTCGATCGCGGCCCTCGCCTGCTGCTGCCACGGGTCTCCGTCGGCGGCCGGGCGGTCGAGCACCGCCAACGGGATCGCGTTGCGATCGCACATCCGCCGTGCGATCCGCTCCCCCTCGGCGAGCGCCGCGGCGGCGCCGGTGGTGCCCCGGGCCTCGTACACGAACCCCCTCACGGTGGTGTCGATCATCTGCGTGAGGAAGAACTCGAGCCTCACGGTGTGGAGCTCCTCGAGCTCTCCGGGGGCGCCGGATGCACCCGCCAGCAGCCAGCAGGCCACCGTCACCCCGTCGAGGGCTCCCCGCAGCGTGGCCAGCCGCTCGGGGGTGCCCCTCCAGCACTCGGCCCCCACCCTCTCGATCTCCGCCCGCGCCCCGGGGGAGCGGCTGGTGATCCGCACGGCGTGGCCGCGTCCGGTCAGCCAGGCGGCCAGCTCCCGTCCACGGCAGCCGCCCCCTACGACCAGAATCCGTGCCACGTCGCGGCATTATGATCGCTCGGCTCATGGCCTCGAAGGAGTCATCCACCCCCCAGGAGACAGCCACGATGGAGAAGATCGTGGCGCTCTGCAAGCGCCGCGGGTTCGTGTTCCCCTCCTCGGAGATCTACGGCGGGGTGGGCTCGACCTACGACTTCGGCCACTACGGAGTGCTGCTGAAGAACAACCTCAAGAACGAGTGGTGGCGGGCCATGCTGCAGGAGCGCGAGGACATCGTCGCGATCGACTCGGCGATCCTCCAGCACCCCCGGGTGTGGGAGGCCTCCGGCCACCTGGAAGGGTTCACCGACCCGCTGGTTGACTGCCGCACCTGCAAGCAGCGCTTCCGGGCCGACCACCTGCAGGAGCTCCAGTGCGGGCGCAAACCGTCCCGCCACCCGGGTGAAGCGGACGAGTGCGACCTGACAGAGGCGCGGGACTTCAACCTCATGTTCGAGACCACCATCGGGCCCGTCAAGGAGTCGGGCTCGACCGCCTACCTGCGCCCGGAGACCGCGCAGGGGATCTTCATCAACTTCAAGAACGTGCTCCAGTTCTCGCGCAAGAAACCACCGTTCGGGATCGCCCAGGTGGGCAAGTCGTTCCGCAACGAGATCACCCCCGGCAACTTCATCTTCCGGACCCGCGAGTTCGAGCAGATGGAGATGGAGTACTTCGTGCCCCCGCCGGAGGCCCAGCAGTGGTACGAGCACTGGCTCGGGGAGCGCGAACGGTGGTACGTGGAGCTGGGCATCCGCCCGTCCCACCTGCGCCTGCGGGCCCACGACCCCGACGAGCTGTCCCACTACTCCTCGGGCACCAGCGACGTCGAGTACCTGTTCCCCTCAGCCTCCGATCCCGAGGACAGGCGCTGGTCGGAGCTCGAGGGGATCGCCAACCGGGGCGACTTCGACCTCACCCGCCACGCCCAGTTCTCCGGCGAGAAGCTCGAGTACTTCGACCAGGCCACCGGCGAGCGGTACGTGCCGCACGTGATCGAGCCGGCCGCCGGTGCCGACCGGGCGATGCTCGCCTTCATCGTGGACGCCTACGAGGAGGAATTCGTCGAACGTGAGGGCACCGGCGAGGGTGAGCGGCGAACCGTCCTGCGCCTGCACCCGCGTCTGGCCCCCGTGAAGGCCGCCGTGCTGCCGCTGGTGGGCAAGGACGGCCAGCCGGAGCTGGCCCGCGAGGTCTACGCGGCCCTGCGGGAGAAGGTCCAGGCCGAGTACGACTCGGGCGGGGCGATCGGCCGCCGCTACCGCCGCCAGGACGAGATCGGCACCCCCTTCTGCCTTACGATCGACCACCAGAGCCTCCAGGACCGCACCGTGACGCTGCGTGACCGCGACTCGCTCGAGCAGCAGCGGATCGCGATCGACGGCATCGACGAGGAGATCGCGCGGCGTGTCGCGGCACCCTGGAGGACGCCAAAGCTCTAAGCCGAGAGGGGTTCCAGTTGGATTTCGATTTGACCGACGAGCAGCGCCTGATCAAGGAGACGGCCCGCGAATTCACCGACCGCGAGATCGTCGAGCGCACCAAGCTCAACGCCCGCAACCACCACTTCGACGTCGACCTGGTGGCAAAGGTGGCCGCCCAGGGGTATCTCGGGGCGATCGTCCCCCAGGAGTACGGCGGGGCCGGGCTCGACTACCGCACCTATGGCCTGATCGTGGAGGAGATCGGCCGGGGCGACTCGGCGATCCGGACCGTGATCTCCGTGCAGACCTCCCTCGTGTGCTCGGCGATCCTCAAATGGGGCACCGAGGAGCAGCGCCACGCCTACCTGCCGAAGCTCTGCTCGGGGGAGTGGCTGGGGTGCTTCGGCCTGACCGAGCCCGACACCGGCTCCGACGCCGCCAACCAGAAGACCCGTGCCGTCCGCAAGGACGACGGCTGGGTCATCAACGGCGGCAAGATGTGGATCTCGATGGGCGACTACGCCAAGGTGGCTCTGATCTTCGCCCAGACCGACCCATCGCTCGGCCACAAGGGACTCGCCTGCTTCCTCGTGGACACCGACCAGGAGGGCTTCAAACCCCAGCCGATCGAGCACAAGATGGGGCTCCACGCCTCCGACACGGCCTCGATCGCGCTCGAAGACGTGGAGGTCTCCGACGATCAGATGCTGGGCCAGATAGGGGACGGCTTCAAGGTCGCGATGTCGGCCCTGGACTCGGGCCGCTACTCGGTCGCGGCCGGCTGCGTGGGCATCTGTCAGGGGTGCGTGGAGGAGTCCGTCCGCTACGCCAAGGAGCGTGAACAGTTCGGCCGTCCGATCGCCAGCTTCCAGCTCGTCCAGGGGATGATCGCGGACATGGTCCTGAAGACCGACGCCTCGCGGATGCTCGTGTGGCGGGCCGGGTGGCTGAAGGACAAGGGCATGCCCAACACGCTCGAGACGTCGATCGCCAAGCTCCACGCCACCGAGGCCTCGCTGGAATGCGCCAACCTCGCGATCCAGGTACACGGAGGTGCCGGGTACGTGGACGACCACCCCGTCGAGCGCTATTTCCGCGACGCCCGCGTGACCACCCTCTACGAGGGAACCTCCCAGGTCCAGAAACTGATCATCGGGCGGGCCATGACCGGCATCAGCGCGCTCGTGCCGGCGTGAGCTCGGGCGCATCCGGCGGGTGGGCCGCGTGAGCGCCGCCAACTCCGGCCCGGACGACCTCGTCCCTGACGTGATCGGGGTCCTCGGCGCCGGCACGATGGGGGCCGGCATCGCCCAGCTGGCGGCACGGGCCGGTGCGGAGACGCTGCTGTATGACCCGATCGAGGACGCCCTCGAGGCGGGCCTGCGCAAGGCCCGTGAGGGCCACGAGCGGGAAGCGGCCCGGGGCCGGCTGAGCGCCGAGGAGGCGGCGGGCGCCTCCGAGCGCCTGCACCCGGTGAGCGAACTCGGGCGGCTCGGGGCCTGCGAGCTGGTGATCGAGGCGGTCCCCGAGCGCCTGGAGCTCAAGCACGAGCTGCTGGAGGCGCTCAGCTCGATCGTGGCGGAGGACTGCGTGCTGGCGACCAACACCTCCTCGATGCTCGTGACCGAGATCGCCCGCGCCGCGAGCGTCCCCGAGCGGGTCGTGGGGATGCACTTCTTCAACCCCGCCCCGGTGATGCGGCTGCTGGAGGTGGTAGCCGGAGAGCGCTCTGCCGAGCAGCCCCTGCTGATCGCGGAAGCCACCGGGAGGGCGATGGGCAAGACCGTGATCCGGGCCGCCGACGGTCCCGGCTTCCTGGTCAACCGCTGCAACCGCCCGTTCGGCCTGGAGGCCCTGCGGCTGCTCCAGGAGCAGATCGGGGAGATCGAGACGATCGACCGCATCTGCCGCATGGGCGGTGGCTTTCGGATGGGGCCCTTCGAGCTGATGGACCTGGTCGGGGTGGACACCGGCTTCGAGGTCTCCAAGAGCTTCTACGCCCAGAGCTTCGGGGAGCCGCGCTGGAAACCGTCTCCGATCACCACCCGCTACGTTGCCGCCGGCCTGCACGGGCGCAAGACCGGGCGCGGCTACTACGACTACTCCGCCACCCCCACGGGCGGGAGCTACCGCTCCGAGGACCCTGGGCCGACCGAGGCGACGATGGCCGCCGGCGAGGGCGTGGTGGTGATCTCCGGCAGCAACACCCTGGCCACCGAACTACGCGACGCCGCCACCGCCGCCGGGTATGAGGTGCGCTCCCCCCACGCCCCCAGCGGAGGGGTGCTGCCGTCGCTGGCGATCGACTGCGACAGCTCACCCGCCGAGGGATCCGCCGAGCTCGAGCCCGGCTCGGGGGGAGCCCAGCTGGTGTTGTGCGCCGGCACCTCCCTGGCGCGGGTGAACCCCGGTGGGAGCGCCGTCGGCTTCCACGCCCTGCCCCCGTTCGCCGACGCCGGCCTGGTGGAGCTGACCCGCAGCGAGAGCTCCTCCCCGGTCGCCGCCGCCCGCGCCGAGCGCTTCTTCAACACGCTCGGCAAGCACGTGGCGTGGGTCGGGGACGCCCCGGGGCTGGTGCTCGGACGGATCGTCTGCCAGGTCATCAACGAGGCCGCCTTCGCCCTCGGCGAAGGGGTCGGGAGCGCCGAGGACATCGACCTCGGCATGGAGCTCGGCGTCAGCCATCCCCGCGGCCCGTTCGCGTGGGCCGACCTGATCGGCCTCGAGCACGTGCTGTCGGTGCTCCAGGCGCTGTGCGACGAGTACCGCGAGGAGCGCTACCGCCCGGCGCCGGCGTTGCGGCGGCTGGTGGCGGCCGGCAAACTGGGCCGGGGCGGGACGGGCGGCTTTCTCCCCCGACGCCGGTGAGCCGGCCGGGCACCCCGCCGCGCCGCACGGGTCGCGAGTGCCGATCTCACATCCCGGGGACGCCCCGGCGTTAACCGGGTACATGAGCGAGACCCCTCCCCCCTTCCAGGTGTTCCTCGACCAGAACCGGGACGCCGTGTGGCGCTTTCTGGTGTCCTCGGTCGGCCCCGTGGACGCCGACGACTGCTTCCAGGAGACCTTCATCTCGGCGCTGCGCGCCTACCCCCGCCTGCGGGCGGGGTCGAACACCAGGGCGTGGGTGCTGACGATCGCCCACCGCAAGGCCGTGGACTGCCACCGGGGACGGGCCCGCCGGGCCGTCCCGGTGGCCGAGCTCGAGGCGCTCGACACGCGTGCCCCCGAACGCCCCGGGGCAGCCGACGGCGAGCTGTGGGGAGCCGTCCGGGAACTGCCCCCGCGGCAGCGCTCGGCGGTGGTGCTGCGCTTCCTGGGCGACCTCGCCCACCGCGAGATCGCGGCTGCGATCGGGTGCTCGGAGGAGGCCGCCCGGCGCTCACTTCACGAGGGACTGCAGAAGCTCAGAACGGAGGTGCCAGCATGAACAGTCGAACCGAGGACGGAGTCAGCCGGGCGCTGCGCGCAGGTCCGGGCCCTCGCAGGGCCGAATCCGCCGCCGCGGCGGCCGCCGCCGAGCGGCTCGTGACGAGGATCGCCGACGAGCAGCTCGCCGACATCACCTACGGGCCGGTGGACTCGCCGTTCGGCACCCTCCACGCGGCCGTCACCCGGCGCGGGCTGGTGCGGCTCGCGTTTCCCGAGGAGCACGAGCCCGCGATGGTGGAACAGCTCTCGCGGCGCATCTCGCGGCGCATCGTCCGCAGCCCCCAGCCCCTGGACGAGCTGCAGAGGGAGCTCGAGCAGTACTTCTCGGGGCGCCGGAGGGAGTTCTCCCTGCCGCTCGACTGGCAGCTGATGGGACCGTTCGCCACGCGGGTGCTCACCCGCACCTACGAAATCCCCTACGGCTCCTCATCGAGCTACGGGGAGATCGCCGCCGAAGCTGGAAGCCCGCGCGGGGCCCGCGCGGCGGGCAACGCCCTGGGTGCCAACCCGATCCCGATCGTGATCCCCTGCCACCGTGTGCTCCACGCCGGTGGCGGCCTCGGGGGCTACGGGGGAGGGCTCGACCGCAAGCGGTTCCTGCTGGAGCTCGAGGGCGCGCTCGGCAGCTGACGGTCGGGCGGGCCCCCGGCCGCCGGCCCGGCGGCGCTAGTTGGTCTTGGCGGCCGCCGTCCACTCCGCCAGCGCGGGGTCGCCGGCGGGCATCTCGGCGGGGGTGGGCACCTGGGGCGTGTCCCGCAGGTACCACTCCGCGTCCAGCGCGGCCTCACAGCCGGAGCCGGCGGCGGTGATCGCCTGACGGTAGGTGTGGTCGACGAGGTCCCCGGCCGCGAACACGCCCGGGCGGTTGGTGCGCGTGGAGCGCCCCTGGGTGATCACGTAGCCGTTCTCGTCCACGTCGATCTGGCCCCGGACGAGCGCGGACTGGGGCTCGTGGCCGATCGCGATGAAGCTCCCCGACACCGCCAGCCGGCGCTCCTCGCCGGTCTCGGTGTTGACGAGCGTGGCGTGGCCGAGGGCGCCGCTGTCGCCGGGGTGGAACTCGCTCACCCGGTAGGGGACGAGGAAGTCGATGTTGTCCTGGGCCCGGGCCCTGTCGAGCATGATCTTCGACGCCCGGAACTCGGGGCGGCGGTGGACGATCGAGACCTTGGAGGCGAACTTCGAGAGGAAGATCGCCTCCTCCATGGCGGAGTCGCCGCCGCCCACGATCAGCGTGGGGGCGTCTTTGAAGAAGGCCGCGTCGCAGGTGGCGCAGTAGCTGACCCCGCGGCCCGAGAGGTCCTCCTCGCCCCGGACGTCGAGCTTTTTGTGCTCGGCTCCCATGGCCAGCACGAGCGTCCGCGTGAGGTATTCCTGGTCGCCGGCCCACACCCGGTGCAGTCCACCGGGCTCGTCGGCCAGCTCGACCCGCTCGGCCTCCTCGCTCTCCAGCCGGGCGCCGAAGCGCTCGGCCTGGTCGCGGAACTTCTGCATCATCTCCGGCCCCATCACCCCCTCGGGGAAGCCGGGGTAGTTCTCCACGTCTGTGGTCTGCTGGAGCAGCCCGCCCCAGGCGAAGCCCTCGAGCACGAGCGGCCGGAGGTTCGCACGCGCGGTGTACAGCGCCGCCGTGTAGCCGGCGGGGCCGCTTCCGATGATGATCACGTCCTCGACGTCGCTCATCCAGCCTCCCTGATCCGCTCTGGGGAGGCCCCAGCCTCCCAACGCTTTACTTTGTATAGTGTAGCACCCGCCGGGGGGCTAGGAGCCCTGGAGCGCCCCCGCCTGGCCGCCCACGGGGAGCACGGCACCGGAGCCCGAGGGCTCGCTCTTCCACTGGGCGACGGTTTTGCGCAGCTGGAAGTAGGCGATGCCGCCGGGGATGGTGGGCAGCCAGAAGGAGATGGCGCGGTAGGAGAGCACCGCCAGCACCGCCAGGTCGAACGACACGCCGAAGGCGGCGAAGGCCCCGATCATGCCGCCCTCGACCCCCCCGAGGCCGCCCGGGAGGGGCAGCAGGTTGGCGAGCGTCCCGACGAAGTAGCACATCCAGATCACCGACAGCGGGGGCGGGGTCCCGAAGGCGTGGAACATCGCCCACAGCACGAGGATGTCGAAGGTCCACCACACGATCGCCCCCAGCAGGCCGGGGCGGCGTTCCCGGATCAGGTCCATCGCGGTGCGCACCCCGCTGGCCGCCAGCGCCGGGGCCGCCACGGTTTTGGTGAACAGGTGAGCCACCCGGCTGGGGCCGGACGCCCAGGCGTGCAGGCGCCGCTCGACGTCCTTGGGCAGCAGCGCGATCGCCCCCGTGACCACGAACAGGACGAAGCCGGCGATGGCCGGCACCACCGTGATCGCGAACGACCCCCCGCCGGGGAAGGCCCCGGTCGCGAGCGCCACGCCGTCGATCAGCAGCGAGCCGGCGTAGACGGCGTACAGGAGCACCATGAAGGCCACCAGCCGGCAGGCCACCACCCGCGGTCCCATCCCCGAGCGCCGCAGCGCCCAGGCGGTCAGCGCGATCCCCCCGGCGCCCCCGGCCGCGAACAATCGCGTCGCCACCAGGCCGGCCATCGTGATCTGGTAGCTGACCCGCCAGGAGATCCGCGAGACCCCGCGGGCGAAGACGGTGCGGAACAGCACCACGTAGCCGGCGAACGACACGACCTCGAAGGCCACCCCGATCGCAACCCACCA
The DNA here is from genome assembly GCA_035506775.1 of Solirubrobacteraceae bacterium. Lineage (GTDB taxonomy): Bacteria > Actinomycetota > Thermoleophilia > Solirubrobacterales > Solirubrobacteraceae > Palsa-744. The sequence goes on from DATJOU010000232.1 coordinate 8,714, forward strand.
TTTGTCGCCCTTCTCGATCCGTTTGACGTCCTGGCTGACGCCGGCGAGCTTCGGCAGCACCAGGTAGAGGAAGGCGACGATCGAGACCGCGAACAGGCCGAAGGCGAGCAGCTGGCGGCGGGTGAGCCGCACGCGCGGCATTTCGTCCTCGCCGACGTGGACGACGGGCTGGTCGTCCTCCGCCGTCAGCCCTGCCGGGTCCTCCGGCCGGGCCGGCGTCAGGCGCTCACCGAGCCGCGCGTCGGCGGGCTTCGCGGCGGGGTCCTCGTCAGGATCGGGCGTCGAGATGCCGGCCTCCTCCGTGGAGGTCTCTGTGGCCTCGCGCTCGCGCCCCCCGCGATCCGCCCGCCGCACGGCGGCTCTCACCCGCACTCGCCTCAGGCCTCCCCGTGTGCCATCTCCTCCAGCCGCGAGACGATGCACGCGGCACCTCTCAGCGGCTCCGTCGCGAACGGAGCTATCCGTTTCACGGCCACCGTCAACGCCGCCCCCCCGAGCAGGTCGACGAGGTAGTGCTCGCCGAGGTACACCAGCGCGAACCCCAGCGTGACCAGGTACCCGTATCCGAACACCCCTGGTCCTCTACCCGTCTCAGCGAGCAGCGATGCTGCCATCAGGGATGTGGCGAAGTGCAGTGAAGGCATTGCAGCCAGGGGGTTCCCGCCGAACACACTGTAGAGGGAGCCCCAGCCGTCTCCCCAGAAGGACTCGCCGTACTCGACCATCATCCGCCGCACCGCAAGGGCCTCCTCCCCGGCCTCTCCCTGTGTCGCGGCGTACCACGGCGGGGCCGTCGGGAGCACCCAGTAGACCGACGCACCGACGTCGAAGACGGCGTAGGTCAGCACGGCCGCGCGGGTGAACCGCCGTGGGTGGCGGAACATGACGTACAGGATCGCCCCGTGGGGAACCGCGAACCAGCTCCAGTGGGCCCACACCAGCACCCGGTCCAGGGCCGTCCAGCGGGGGACGCCGTCGGGGCCCACACGAGCCAGCCTGCGCTGCAGCCGCACGCTCGGCAGCTCGCCCAGCCCGAGCACCCGGTCGGCGACGATCGGGTAGCGGATGTGGACCCGCTGGGCCTGCCCGCGGACGTCGTCGTGGGGGGTCTTGTAGGCGGCCACGTAGGCCCACATCTGCAGGCAGCAGACGGCCACGTCGCGGGTCCGAGAGCGGCGGACGGCGACGCACAGCGCCACCGGGGCGGCGAACGCCACTGTCTGCGTCACCAGCGGCGGCGCCGGCACGCGACGGCGCAGCAGCGGAGCCGCGAAACCCGCGATCACCATCCCCCATGCCGCTGTTCGGATCGCGCTCGACCGCGACACTGCGGGGGGAGTATATGGACGGCCCCGCCGGGCTCAGTCGCGCGCCAGCGCGGCCCGCGAGTCGATCGCGGCCTGCACGAGGGCGCTCACGACGGGGCTCTCCGGGTCCGCCTCGGGATGCCACTGCACGCCCAGCACGAAGCGCCGGTCCGGCAGCTCGATCGCCTCCGGGAGCTCGTCGAGGTCGGAGATCCCGCTCACCACCAGCCCCTCCCCGAGCCGGTCGACCCCCTGGTGGTGGTGCGACTTCGTCACGAGGGCCAGCTCGCGGGCGGAGCTGGCCGCCAGCGACCCCTCGATCAGCATCACGTCGTGCTCGGCTCCTTCGAAGGAGCCCACCACGCGGCGGTGGTCGCCGTGTCCGACGAGGTCGGGGAGGTGCTGCACCAGGGTCCCCCCGAGGGCGACGTTGATCAGCTGCATCCCCCGGCAGATCCCGAGCACCGGCATGTCCGCCTCGATCGCCGCCCGCGTGAGGGCGATCTCGAACGCGTCCCGCTCGGGCACGGTGTCGTGGGTCTCCGGGTGGGCCGGCTCGCCGTAGCTGGAAGGGTCGATGTCGGCCCCCCCGGCGAGCATCAGCCCGTCGATCAGCTCGAGCACCTCCTCCGGTTCGCCCACCGAGTGCTCGTCGGGGGCCAGCGGCAGCGCCAGCCCACCGGACTGCTGGACCGAGGCGATGTAGCCGATCGGGACCAGCGCGGCCGGCTGGTCCCACACGCTCCAGCGGGCACGCTCGAGGGCGGCGCAGATGCCGATCACGGGCCTGTTCACCCCACAAACCATAGGATCCTCGTGAGCCGGCTGGCGGTGCGCGTGTTGCGGAGCGGACCCCGGCCGGGTCCTTTCGGCCCTCGGAGGAGACCATGAGCGAGACCACGACCGAGCTTCAAACCGTCAACCTGCACGTCCGCGACGGCGCGGCCACGGTGGAACTGAACCGCCCCGATGTGCTCAACGCCTGGAACGGACAGTTCGGCGACGACCTGCGCACGGCGATGGAGCAGGTCGCCTCCGACGACGACATCAGGGCGGTGCTGCTGACCGGCGCGGGCCGCGGCTTCTCCTCGGGAGCGGACCTGAAGGACGTCGGTGGAGGGTTCACGACCGGGGACGGCAGGCCGGACGTGTACCGGACCCTGACCGAGCGCTACCACCCGATCATGAAGGCGATCCGCGAGATGCCCAAGCCGGTGGTGGCGGCCGTCAACGGCCCGGCCGTGGGGATCGGCTGCTCGCTGGCGCTCTGCTGCGACCTGATCCTGGCCGCCGAGAGCTCCTACTTCCTGCTGGCGTTCGTGAACATCGGCCTCGTCCCCGACGGGGGCTCCTCGTTGTTCGTCCCCACCCGCATCGGGATGGCGAGGGCCACCGAGATGGCGATGCTCGGCGAGCGCGTCCCCGCCCAGAAGGCCCTCGAATGGGGGCTGATCAACCGCGTGGTGGTGGACGAGCTGCTGATCGAAGAGGCCCGTGGGCTGGTGGAGCGGATGGCGGGCGGCCCGACCCTCTCGTTCGCGGGAACCAAGCGGCAGCTGAACAACTGGCTGTATCAGCGCATGGACGAGCAGCTCGAGCTCGAGGCCCAGATCCAGCGCGAGATGTCCCAGAGCAAGGACTTCCTCGAGGGCGCGATGGCGTTCGTGGAAAAGCGCTCGCCGCGCTTCACCGGCGCCTGAGAGACTCTCGTGGCATTTGTTATCAAGCGGGCTCCGCTGGGCTGCGAATAGAATTCCGCGCGCCTTGGGCCAGCTGAGCACCCTCCTCGCGTTCTTCACCCCTGAGTCCGGCGGCTCTCCGAACGCGAACGAAATCAACGGCCTCTACAAGGTCGAGCTCGTTATCGCCCTGATCATCTTCTTCGCCGTCGAGGGAGCGCTCCTCTACGCGCTGATCCGCTTCCGCAAGCGCAAGGGCGCCGTCCCCGCCCAGATCCGCGGCAACACCCGCCTGGAGTACGGCTGGACGATCGCCGCCGCCCTGATCCTGGTCGCGCTCGCCGGTCTCACCTTCTCGAAACTGTCCTCGATCGAGAACCCGCCCAACTCCAATGCGGCCGGGTACACCGCCTCCGAAGACGGAGGCCTGCTCTACGCCAGCGCCGAGCGCAAGCTGCCCCCGAACGGGAAATCGCTGAACATCACGGTGATCGGCCGCCAGTACATCTGGCAGTACATCTATCCGGGTGCCACCGAACCGGATGGCCTCGGAGCCCCCTACTCCTACGAGGAAATGGTGGTCCCCACCGAAACCACCGTCACGCTGGACATCGTCTCGGCCGACGTCGTGCACTCGTGGTGGGTCCCCGAACTCGGGGGCAAGTTCCAGGCCGTCCCCGGGTACCACAACTACACCTGGTTCAAGATCCCCAAGCCCGGCGTGTTCCACGGCCAGTGCGCCTTTCTGTGCGGACGCCTCCACGCCCGTATGCTCGCCACCGTACGGGCCGTCCCCCCGGCCCAGTTCGAAGCCTGGCTCGCCAACCAGAGGAAGCTGATCTCCGAAGCCAACCAAGCGGCCAAGGTCGCCCGCGAAAAACTCAACACCCAGTCCGGCGCCGGACAGGTCGAAAACCCCTAGCACCCGCAGGAGACCCCGAACCCCACGATGGCCACCACCGTAGCCCCAGTCCCCCACGTAACCGCCCACGCCGTCGAGACCAAGCGGACCGGCTGGACCCGCTGGCTGACCACGACCGACCACAAGGAGATCGGGATCATGTACATGGTCGCGACCTTCATGTTCTTCCTCGTGGGCGGGGTCGAGGCGCTGATGATCCGCCTTCAGCTGGGGGCGCCGGAAAACACGCTCGTCACCCCCACCACCTACAACCAGCTGTTCACCATGCACGGCACGACGATGGTGTTCCTGTTCGTCGTACCGATGATGGCGGGGCTGGCCAACTACTTCGTGCCGCTCATGATCGGCGCCCGCGACATGGCCTTCCCGCGCCTGAACGCGCTCTCCTTCTGGCTGTTCCTCGCGGGCGGGATCGTGTTCTACGCGTCGCTGTTCTGGACCCCGCCGGAAGCCGGCTGGGTGAGCGTCGTACCGCTGGCGGAAAGCCAGTTCTCCCCCTCCGGCGGGCAGGACGCGTGGATCTACCTGATTCACCTCACGGGCCTGTCCTCGCTGCTCGGCGCGATCAACTTCTACGTAACGATCGCCAACATGCGCGCCCGCGGCATGAGCTGGGCCCGCCTGCCGCTGTTCGTGTGGACGATCCTCACCTACGCCGTGCTTCTGATCTTCGCGCTTCCCGTGATCGCAGCGGCGGCCACGATGCTGCTCGCCGACCGCCACTTCGGTACCCACTTCTTCGACCCGGCCCAGGGCGGCTCCCCGATCCTGTGGCAGCACCTGTTCTGGTTCTTCGGCCACCCCGAGGTCTACATCATGGTGTTACCCGGGTTCGGGCTGATATCGGAGATCCTGCCCGTGTTCGCGCGCAAGCCGATATTCGGCTACCGGGCGATCGCTGCGTCCACCGTGGCGATCGCGTTCCTCGGCTTCCTCACCTGGGCCCACCACATGTTCACCGCCCCGATCCCCGAGGCGATCCTGATCTTCGTGATGCTGAGCTCCTTCCTGATCGCCGTACCCACGGGGGTGAAGGTGCTCAACTGGGTGGCCACCCTGTGGCGGGGGACGGTCGAATTCACCAGCGCTCTGCTGTTCGCCGTCGGAGGGGTGTCGATCTTCCTGATCGGCGGCATCTCGGGGATCTTCCTGGCCACCTTCCCGATCGACTGGCAGGTCAACGAAACCTACTTCGTGGTGGCCCACCTCCACTTCGTGCTGTGGGGCGGCGCGGTGATGCCGATCTTCGCCGGGATCTATTACTGGTTCCCGAAGATCACCGGGCGCAAGCTCGATGAGCGGGCCGGGCGGCTCAGCTTCGGGCTGATCTACGTCGGCGTGCTCGTCACCTTCCTGATCCAGCACGTGATGGGCCTCGACGGGATGCCCCGGAGGATCTACGAGTACGACAACGTCGGGCACCTGCAGCTGTACAACCAGATCTCCACCGTGGGCGCCTTCATCCTCGCCGCCGGCGTGCTGGTGACGGTGATCAACATCACCCGCAGCCTCAAGCGGGGGGTGGTGGCCGGACCCGACCCGTGGGTCGCGAACACGCTCGAGTGGTTCACCACCTCCCCCCCTCCGGTGAACAACTTCGACGTCATTCCGCTGGTGCGCTCGGTCGAACCGATGAAGGACATCCGCCGCGAGGTGGAGCGGCGCAACTCCGGAGCCCCGAACGCCGGAGCGGTGATCGTCCCCACCGGAGCCAGACAGGTGGGAACATAGGTGGCTCCAATGCCCGGAGCGCCCGGAATGCCTGCCGCGGGGACCGTCGCCGCCCCACAGCCCGCACTCGCCTCGCGGACCCGCCAGCTGCTCTCGGACCTGCTGGAGCTGACCAAGCCGAAGGTCCAGTCGCTGCTGCTGCTGACCACGGTGGCGAGCATGTACGTGGCGGGCGACCCGGCCGTGTCCCTGGTGCTGCTCACCTGCCTCGGCGGCTACATGTCCGCCGGCGGTGCGGGGGCCATCAACCACTACTTCGACCGTGACATCGACGCCCAGATGGCGCGAACGGCCAACCGCCCGGTGCCGTCGGGGCGGATCCCCCCGCGCGTGGCGCTGCTGTTCGGGTGCACGCTGGCGGCGTGCTCGGTGGTGCTTCTGTGGCTGGCCGTGAACCCGTTGGCGGCCGGCCTGTCGTTCGCGGGCTTCCTCGGCTACGTGTTCGTGTACACGTTCTGGCTCAAGCGCCGCAGCCCCCAGAACATCGTCATCGGCGGGGCCGCCGGGGCCGTGCCCCCGCTCGTCGGCTGGGCCGCCGTGACGGGCTCGGTCAGCGGTACCGCGCTGCTGATGTTCTTCATCGTCTTCTTCTGGACCCCACCCCACTTCTGGTCGCTGTCGCTGCTGATGAAGGACGAGTACGCCAAGGTCGGGGTGCCGATGCTCCCGGTCGTGCGGGGGGAGGCCGAGACGCGCCGCCAGATCGCCCTCTACGCGGTGCTGCTGTACGTGGTCACCCAGCTCCCCTTCTGTGCCGGGGGCTTCGGCGCCATCTACCTGGTCGCCTCGGTCGTCCTCGGGCTGGGCTTCGTCTACGGCTCCCAGCTGCTGATCCGGCGCGCCGACCGCCCCACGGCGCTACGGCTGTACCTCTACTCGCTCGCCTACCTGGCGCTGCTGTTCTGCTCGATGGTGGCGGACAAGCACCTGTAGGATGGACCTCCGCCGAGCATGAACCGCCGCCTAGCACGCAAGAACATCCGCACAGGCCTGATCGTGGCAGCGATCTGCTTCTTCATGTTCGGGATCACGTTCGTGGTCGCGGCCGCCTACGTGTCGTGAGCGAGCTCGACCCCGAGCCTCCACCCTCGGGCGAGGAGATCCACCTCCCCGGGCCCTCGGTGCTGCCGGCCCTCACGGCGGTCGGGATCACGCTGACGCTGATCGGCCTCACGACCTTCATCGAGCTGACGTTCATCGGCGCGGTGATCACGGTCTGGTGCGTGGTGCGCTGGATCAAAGACACGCGTCGCGAAGTCGACGAGCTGCCGCTCGACGCTCCGTGAGTGGGGGGCGCGGTCCCCCGACCGCGCCCGGCCTTCTCGACCGACGGCAGCCCACTCCCCAAAGCGGGCCAGCCGCCCCTCTCACCCCACAGCCACCCTGTCCGGAACCGGGCAGATCGCCCCATCGTCGGTCCAGCAGCGCACCACGTCGCGGACCGACAGGATGCCGACCGTGTCGGCCCCGTCCAGGACGATCAGGTGGCGGAAGCCCCCCCGCACCATCGCAGCGGCCGCCTCCTCGAGCGACCACTCCGGCGCGGCGTAGACGACGTCATGGGTCAGGTGATCCGCGACCAACTCGCGGTCGGGATCCTGGCCGGCGCCGATCGAGATGAGCAGATCACGCTCGGTGATGATCCCCGGGCCGTTGGCATCGGGGTCCATCACCACGGCCGCCCCCACGGACCGTTCGCTCATCAGCCGGGCCACACAGCGAAGATCGTGGCCGGGTCGGACCGTCAGAACCGTGTCAGTCATGCCGTCGCGAACTTGCATATCTCTCGCCTCCGATGGAGTCTCGAGGCCCGGCGCGGGCGACCTCCCGTGGGCGGCCACCAACGCACGGGCAATTAGCAACTATTGCCTCAATCTAGAGCGTCGGGGCCCGTGCGTCAAGCGCGGGGGTCCGGTGACGGTCCGTTGCGCCAGGCATTAGGATCCCTGCTCGCGATGGAGAGAATCGCCGCGCACCACAAGCACCGCCGCCCCCGCTGCGACGCTAAATGAGTCGCCGGCGCTCGGTCACGATCGCAATCGTCCTGGGCCTGATCGCCGTCGGGATCGGCATCTGGCTGAGCTACGAAATCCGCTGGTTCCCGGTCGCGGCCTCCAAACAGGCCGTCAACACGGACCGCCTCTACCACGTGCTCGTGATCGCCTCGATCCCGATCTTCGTGCTGGTCGTGACGTCGATCCTGTACAGCGTGTGGCAGTTCCGCATGCGCCCGGGCGAGGAGCTCAAGGACGGGGCCCCGATCCACGGGAACACCCGCCTGGAGGTGTTCTGGACCGCGATCCCGACGGTCCTGCTGCTGGGACTGGTGGGCTACTCGTTCGTGGTGCTCCACGAAAACGAAAAGAAACCGGCCCGTGAGATCGACATCAGCGTCACCGGACAGCAGTTCTTCTGGAGCTACCAGTACCCGCACAAGCTCACGGGTGGGGCCCCCCTGAACAGCTACGAACTGTATATCCCGCGAAACGAGTCGGTGAACTTCGAAATTCACAGCCGGGACGTGATCCACGCCTTCTGGGTGCCCGCCTTCCGCCTCCAGGAGGACGCGGTGCCGGGCATCACCACCCACTGGCGAGTGACCGCCACGCGGTTGGGCACCTACCCGGTGATCTGCAACCTGCTGTGCGGCGCCGGGCACTCGCTGATGCGCTCGGCGGTCCACGTGGTCTCCCAGACGCAATTCCAGGAATGGCTCAAACGCGAGGCCGCCGCGGCGGCGGCGGGCACCTTGCCCCCGACGGCGAGCGCCTCGACGGGTGTCGCAACGACCCGGGGGTGGGCGGGGTAATGTTGGCTCCGAGCATGGACGGCTGCCGGCACACAAGGAGGGCCCCATGGCCGCGCGGCTGAAAGGCCCCGGAATGACCCGCGCCGGGCTGATGTTCCTCGGCGGGATCGTGTTCGCGTTCTTCCTCACGTGGGTGGTGCGGGCCGCCACCGGCCACGCCACCTTCCACCACTACATCGACGGCAACGCGATCACGACCGTCGCCCTGCTCGCGGCCCCGCTCGGCTTCCTGGCCGGGCTCGGTGGCTTCGACTACTGGTTCTACTGGGCATCGGGCCGCAAAACTCGCCCCGAGGACCACTCCGGCCACGGCGCCTACAGCTGGCGGGACTACTTCCGCATCAACACCGACCACAAGGTGATCGGGATCCAGTACACGGTCAACTCGTTCATCTTCCTGCTGATCGGCGGCCTGCTGGCAATGCTGATGCGGGCCCAGCTGGCCCAGCCCGGCTCGCACTTCGTGAGCGCCAACACCTTCAACGGGCTGTTCTCGGTGCACGCCTCGCTGCTGATCTTCCTGTTCATCATCCCCGTGTTCGCGGGCCTGGGCAACTTCGTGATCCCGCTCATGATCGGCGCCCCGGACATGGCCTTCCCGCGCCTGAACGCGCTGTCCTTCTGGCTGCTGCCGGTCGCCGGGATCATGATGCTCGGCAGCTTCCTCGCCCCCGGGGGCGCGTTCGCGGACGGCTGGACGGCCTACACGCCGCTGTCGGACACGGCCCCGATAGGGCAGGACTTCTTCTCCGTCGCGGTCCAGTTCGCGGGCGCCTCCTCGATCATGACCGCGCTCAACTTCCTCGTGACGATCATCACCATGCGGGCCCCGGGGATGAGCTTCTTCAGGCTCCCGCTGCTGGTGTGGGCGAACTTCGCGACCTCGCTGCTGGTCGTGATCGCGACCCCCTTCATCGCCGCCTCACAGTTCTTCATCCTGCTCGACCGGGGGCTCGGGTTCAACTTCTTCAACGCCGCCAAGGGCGGTGACGTGCTGATGTACCAGCACGTCTTCTGGTTCTACTCCCACCCGGCGGTCTACATCATGATCCTGCCCGGGTTCGGGATCATCAGCGAAGTCATCGCCGTGAAGGCCCGCAAGCCGATCTTCGGCTACCGCATGATGGCCTTCTCGCTGCTGGCGATCGTGGGTCTCGGTTTCACCGTCTGGGCGCACCACATGTTCACCTCCGGGATGGCCGCCTGGATCCGTATCCCGATGGCCATCACCACGGCGATCATCGCGGTGCCGACCGGGATCAAGGTGTTCTCGTGGCTGGCGACGCTGTTCCGAGGGGTGCTGCACCTCGACACGCCCATGCTGTTCGCGCTCGGCTTCATCACCACGTTCACGCTCGGGGGGATCAGCGGGATCATGCTCGCGATGATCCCCTTCGACATCCACGTCAGCGCGACCTACTTCATCGTCGCCCACATCCACTACGTGCTGTTCGGCGGCTCGCTGATGACGATCTTCGCCGGCGTCTACTACTGGTTCCCGAAGATGACCGGGCGGATGTACGACGAGCGCCTGGGCAAATGGCACTTCTGGACGACGTTCGTGTTCATGAACGCGACCTTCGGCCCGATGCACGTGCTCGGCCTGCAGGGGATGCCGCGGCGGGTCGCCACCTACGCCTCCGAATTCGCCGGGATGAACCTGTTCATCTCGATCGCCAGCTTCTTCCTCGGCGCCTCGACGCTGATCTTCGTCTACAACATGATCACCAGCTGGAGGGGTGGCCCGCGCGCGATCGCCAACCCGTGGCGCGGGATGACGCTCGAGTGGCAGGTCTCCTCGCCGCCCCCGGTGTTCAACTTCGACCGCGTGCCGACGGTGGTCGGAGGCCCGTACGAGTACGGCGTCCCCGGCGCCGTGCACGGGATCTTCGCCCCGCCGCCGGTGCCGGCCACCGTCGGTGCGGGCTCGGGAGCCGCGACCCCGCAGGGCCCATGACGTCCGAGGTGTGCACGTGAAGGAAATCCTGGTGGTCGCCAACCGCACGCTCGGAGGTGCGCCGCTGCTCGACGCCGTGCGCAAACACGCGGCCGACCCGGGCGGAGCCCGGTTCCGGCTGGTGGTGCCGCAGAGCAAGCCGTCGGCGGGACTCGTGATCTACGACGACACCGTGCGCGAATCGGCCCAGGTGCGCGTCGACCTGGCGCTGTCGGTCGTCTCCGACGAGGGCATCGAGGCCACCGGCGAGGTGGGCGACGGTGACCCGTTCCTGGCGACGATGGACGCCGTCGCCGAGCGGCGGCCCGACTCGATCATCGTCTCGACCCACCCCGCCACCAGTTCCGGGTGGCTGCGACGCGACCTCGTGGAACGGATCGAAAACGCCTCCGGGTTGCCGGTCGAGCACGTCACGGTGGACCTCGCGAGCGAGCCACTGCCGTTCACGGTCACGCTGGTGGTGGCCAACAAGACCTCCAGCGGCGACGAGCTGAGCGACGCGCTGGGCGCCAAGAACGCCCAGGAGGGGCGCCACGTGTTCATCGCCGTGCTCCCGAAAAGCGACGGCACCGGCCCCACCACCGCCGAGGCGCGGTCACGGCTGGCACGGATGCTCGACCGCCTCCGCCGTGAGGGGCTGTTCATCTCGGGGATGATCGGCGACCCCGACCCCTACACGGCCACCATGAACGCCCTCGAGCTGTTCACCGTCGACGACATCGTGATCTCGACGCTGCCCGGGGAGCGCTCCGGGTGGCTGCGGGCGGACCTGATCGAGCGGGTCCGCAACGCCAGCGGGGTGCCGGTCGAGCACGTGGTCGTGGAGAGCGCCGACCAGAGCGCGGCGGCGGTCTAGGGAGGGAAGGGGATGGAGGCGGCCAGCGTCACCCACGTCGAAGCCCACGAGCACCACGGGCCGCCCCCGGCCAACGTCAGCTCGCGGGTCCCGGCGCCGATGCTGGGGATGATGCTTTTCATCATCTCGGAGATCATGGTCTTCGGGGCCTTCTTCACGGCCTACTTCTTCATCCGCATCGCCCAGGGAGAGCCGTGGCCCGACCCGGGGACGAAACTGCCGGTGGCGGTCGCGGGCGTGAACACCGCGATCCTCGTGTCCTCCTCGTTCACGATCCACTGGGCCGAGCGGCAGATCAAGAAAGGCAACCACTGGGGCCTGAAGGCGGGGATGCTGACCACGCTGCTGCTCGGGATCACCTTCCTGACGATCCAGATCAACGAGTACGCCAACATCGGCTTCGCCCCCCAGGACCACGCCCAGGCGACGATCTTCTACTCCCTCACCGGGCTCCACGGGGCCCACGTGTTCATCGGCTTATGCCTGCTGTTATCGGTGACGATCCGTGCCTTCCGCGGGCATTACAGCGCCGAGCAGCACAAAGGTGTCGAGGTGCCGGGCATCTACTGGCACTTCGTGGACATCATGTGGCTGGTCGTCTACACGACGGTCTACATCCTGTAGGCCGGCGGGCCCGGACATCATGCTGAACCCGATCCGCTCGGAGCCCGAGGCCTTCCGGCTGCTGCTCTACGTGATCGTGGTGGTGGTGATCGTGATCGCCCTGATCCTGATCATCCGCGCGATCGTCTGAGCCGCCCGCGCGGAGGTCCCGGGCCCCAGGTCGCGCCAGGCCTATTTGACGGTCAGCGTCCCGTACATGCCGGCCTGGCGGTGGCCGGGAACCTCGCAGAAGAACGTGTACTTGCCCGGTTTGAGGGTCAGTTTGACGCTCGTGGTGCCCTTCGAGATGAAGCTGGAGTGGGCGATCACGGGTCCCTTGGCGGTGGCCCCGTTTTCGCCCGCTTCGAAGGCGATGTTGTGCATCACGCCGGACATGTTGGCCATCGTGACCGTCACCGCGCCGGCGGTGGCGAGGGCCTTGCTGGAGGCGTAGGCGAGCTGTCCGGTGGGGTTGGCGTCGATCGCCAGCTTGCCCCCGGACTCGACCGCGGGCTTGCCGGCCCCCGGAGCTTCGACGGCCGTCGCCAGCAGCCCGGTGTCGGGACCGGGTGCGTCGGCGGACCTTTCGACGTAGGCGGAGACGTTTCTCGAGGCCTGCCCGCCGACGAGGTCTTTGGGCATCGCGCCGGTCGGGTTCGGGTGGGCGATCTGGTATTCGACCACGCTGCGGATCGCGTTGCGGCCCAGCCCTTCTTTGAGGCTCTGGGCGAAGGCGACGTCGAGGTTCGGGCCCACGGTCCCCTTGGTGTCGGCCCGGGCGAGCGTGTGGCAGGCGCCGCACTTGGAGACGAACTGCACCTTGCCGGCGATCAGGTTGGCGTTGCTGGTCCCCTTCACGGAAGAGCACCCGGCGGCGGCGAGCACGGCCACCGCGGCGAGCGGGACGGCCACGAGCCGCAGCCACGCAGCCCGAGGTGGCCGCGAGCGCAAAGGTGTGTCTCTGCGGGGGATCCTGAGCACTGGCGGGGGCGAAGACTATCCGAACCGCCGGTGGCCAGGGTGGGGATACCGGCTCCAGGGCGCCACGGGTTCAGGGCTCGGGGAGCCGCTGGAGCTCCCCCCGGGCCGCCGCGATCACGGCGTCGGCCACGCTCTCCCAGGACCACCGCTCGCGCACGGTGGCCACCAGCGCCTGACGGGTGCGCCGGCGCAGTTCCGGGTCCGCTTCCAGCCACCCGATGAGCCGCCCGGCGATCGCCTCCACGGCCCCCGGGCCGAGCTCGAACGACAGCAGCGGGCGGATCGGGGCCGGGACCCGCGCGGCCAGGGCCCCGCTCACCTCCGCCAGCCCCGAGTGGGCGGCGCTGACCGGCAGCGTCCCGCAGGCGGCCGCCTCGGCGGCCACCATGCCGAAGGCCTCGGGGAACGTGCTCGGGACCACCAGCGCGGTGCACGCGGGAAGCACCCGGGTGAGCTCCTCGTGTTCGAGGCGGCCGGTGAACAGGACCCGCTCGCCGAGTGCCGCGGCCGCACTTCTGTAGCGCCCGGCGGCCGCCCCCTCGAGGCCGTCGAGGAAGGCCAGCAGGTAGCCGAGCGGAGAAGCGTGCGTGACCGCTGCGCCCTCCAGCGCCCGCCCCGCGAGGGCCAGCTCGCGGGCGCGCCCGAGGTCACCGTCCCGGAGCGCCCCGGCGAGCTCTTCCAGCGCCTCGCGGTAGGCCCCGAAGCCGATCATCAGCAGGCGGGCATCCGGTACCCGCTCGAGCACCAGCGGCCAGGCGGCCAGCAGCAGGTCGGGGCCCTTGCTGACGATCAGCTTGCCCACGAAGGCGACGAGCGGCTCGCCGTCCCGTACGCGCCCCAGGGCCCTTCCCGCCCGCCGCGGCTCGGGCGCGAACGGGCTCGCACGAGCGCCCGCGCCGCCGCCGGCGCCGGCGCCGTCCGGCAGGGTCTCGGGGGCGCGCTCCAGCGCCTGCGCCAGCGCCGCCAGGTCGGCCGCCGCGAGGTCGTGATCGCGGGGTTGGAAGCGGGCGACGTCCACCCCCGGGGGGCCGAGCCGGGTGCGCGCCGGAAGGGCCGGGTCGGCGATCGTCTCCCACAGGCTCTCAGCCGTGTGGCGGGAGCCCACGAGCACCGTCGCCGCCCGCTCCAGCCCCTCGCGGGCCAGGCCCACGAAGCGCTCCGGGTCGGGCTTGACCGTGTACTCCAGGGCGCTGCCGTGGACCTTCACCGCGTAGGGGATCCGGGGCTCCAGCGACCGGGCCAGGATCACGGGTCCCATCACCAGGTGGTTGGCGAGCCCGAGCTCGGCGCCGGCGAGCGCGGCGACCTCGGCCACCGCCCCGACGTTCGCCTGCAGGTACCGGGCCAGCTGGCGGTCGCTCAGCTCGGCGA
>DATJOU010000233.1:0-3010 GCA_035506775.1 Solirubrobacteraceae bacterium
TCGGGATCGCCCACGACGGCACGGTGGTGACCGCCCTCTCCGACATGGGCCTCACCACCCTCATCTTCCTGGCCGGGTACGAGCTCGACCTGGTCCGGGTCCGGGGCCTGCCGTTGGGCCTGGCGGCGGCAGGCTGGCTCATCTCCGCAGTGCTGGCGCTGGCCGTGGCGCTGGCGCTGGTGCAGGTGGGCATCGCCCCCGGACCGGTGGTGGTCGCGATGGCGCTGACCACCACGACCCTGGGGACCCTGCTGCCCGTGCTGCGCGACGAGGGTCTGATCGACGTCGCCTTCGGGACCTGGATGCTGGCCATCGGCACCGTGGGCGAGTTCGGTCCCATCGTCGCGGTCGCGATCGTGCTCGACGGCCGCGACCCGACCCAGACGGCGCTCCTCCTCGGCCTCTTCCTGGTCATCGCGGTGGGGGCCGGCGTGCTCGCCGTCCAGTCGCGCGTGCCCAAGGTGATCGCCCTGATGCAGCGTCACCTGCAGTCGAGCGCCCAGCTGCCGATCCGCTCCGCGGTGCTGCTGCTGATCGCGCTGGTGTTCCTGGCCTCCTTCTTCGGCCTGGACGTGCTCCTCGGCGCCTTCGCCGCCGGGATCGTGATGCGGCTCTTCGTGACCGGACCGGAGAGCGCGGTGGTCAAGGGCAAGCTGGAGGCGATCGGGTTCGGGCTGCTGGTCCCGGTCTTCTTCGTGGTCAGCGGAATGCAGTTCAACCTGCGCGACCTGATCTCGACTCCTGACGCCTTCCTCCGGCTGCCCCTCTTCCTGGTTGCCATCCTGCTGGTGCGCGGGCTTCCCGCGCTGCTGCTGTACCGGGGCCGGGTCGCTCGGCGCGAGCTGCTCCCGCTCGCCCTCTTCTCGGCCACCGGCCTGCCCCTCATCGTCGTCATCACCGCGATCGGGGTCGCCGAGGGACGCATGGCGCCCGAGAACGCCACCGCCCTGGTGGGCGCCGGCATGCTCTCGGTGCTGCTCTACCCGGCGATCGGCAAGGCGCTGCTGCGCTTCCGGGAGCCGGCGGGGCCGCTCGCCGGGGTGGCGGCTGGCCCGGCCGGCGGCGGCGGCGAACCGCCGCCCACCGCGCCCGTCGAGGCGCCGGCGCGGGCTCGCCCGCACGCTCGCGTGCCCGACCCCCGCCAGGATCAGGTTATCGACAATTAGGGCAGCAACTACCCATTCGCCCCGGAGCGGCGCGCATTGGCACTGGCGGCCGCCCTGGCCAGAGCGGCGAGGAGGGGCGGAACGTCCAGGCGAGGGACCACGGCCTGGATGATGGCGGGGCGCTGCGGCCTCGATTCCGCCTCGGCGAGGGCGGCCCGAAGCTCGGCCACGCTGCCCACCCGGGCGCTGAGACAGGCGTGTCCCGGCGCGAAGGTCGAGAGCGCGCTGGTCCAATCCCAGCGGGCGATGTCGTTGTACGGCTGGTCGGGCCCGTGGATCGCCCGCTCCACGGTATAGCCGTCGTTGTCGACGACCACGACCAGCGGGGCGATCCCCTCCCGGACCACGGTGGACAGCTCTTGGACCGTCATCTGGGCCGCTCCATCGCCGATGAGCAGCACCCCGCGACTCGCGGGCCGCGCCAGGCAGGCGCCGAGCAGCGCCGGCAGCGTGTATCCGATCGACGCCCACAGCGGCTGGCCGATGAAGATGACGTCGCCGGGCAGCCGGTGGGTGGCGGCTCCGTAGAAGGAGCACCCCTGGTCGGCGAGCACCACGTTGTGAGGCCGGAGGAAGGCGGCCACGGTGTCCCAGAGGGACGTCTGGGTCAGCGGAGCGCCGTCCGGGGGCTCCTGCGAGGCGCCCTCGCGGGGGTCCCTCGGGACGCCGGGACGGGCTCTGGGGCTCCCCGCGCTCCCCGGAGCCCGCCGGGCCATCTCCTCGATCAGGGGGATCAGCGCGGCGAGCGCGGCCGGCAGGGCAATGGGGCCGAAGAGGGCGGCGCCGACGCTCGATGAGGCGCCGCCGATCTC
This sequence comes from Solirubrobacteraceae bacterium, assembly GCA_035506775.1. Taxonomy (GTDB): domain Bacteria; phylum Actinomycetota; class Thermoleophilia; order Solirubrobacterales; family Solirubrobacteraceae; genus Palsa-744. The sequence continues at coordinate 1,979 of DATJOU010000233.1, forward strand.
GATGGTCCTGGTGCGGGTGATCTGCTGGGTGAAGAAGCCGCTGTTGAGGTCGGTGAACTGCACTCCGGCAAGGATCAGGACGGGTGCGTCCTCGACGGCTCGGCGCGCCTCCTCATCACTGGCCGCCCCAACGTAGACACCGGCAAACCAGGGATCGCTCTCATCCACCAGGCTCTTCCCCCACAGCGAGGTGGCGTGCACCAGCGGCCCGGCTCGCAGCAGCGCTTCGAGCTCGGCGATCGCACCCAGACGGTGGACCAGCAGCCCACCGAGCACCCGGACGTCCTGGACGCCGGCAGCGCTCTCGATCAGCCTGCGTGCCGCCGCCACGAAACCGTCCAGCGAGACTCTGTCGGTAGCCCCCGACGGCACGGGCAGCGCCGCCCCCGGCGGTCGGGCCGGCGCCCCCGCGACGTCGGCGGGCAGCAGGATGTAGCCGGGCAGATGCTCGCCCCGCACCGTGGTGAGCACCCGGTCGATCTCGCTCACGGCGTTGTCCGGGGTCAGGGCGGCCCGGGCGCAGGTGATGGGCTGATGCATCTCCAGGAAATGGGTGAAGACGCCGTCACCCAGCGAGTGGTGGACGATCCGGTGAGCCGCCTGGGTGCCGGAGGCTGGCGAACCCACGATGTGAACCACCGGCACATGCTCGGCATAGCTGCCCGCCACCGCGTTGACGGCGCTGAGCTCGCCGACCCCGAAGGTGGTCATGAGGGCGCCGATGCCACGTATCCGGGCGTAGCCGTCGCAGGCGTAGCCGGCGTTGAGCTCGTTGGTGCAACCGACCCATCGCAGCGACGAGCTGGCGATCACGTGGTCGAGCAACGCCAGGGTGTAATCCCCGGGGACCCCGAACACGTGGTTCACCCCGGCCTCGGCCAGCCGGGCGGCAAGGTAGTCGCCCACGGTGTAGTCCGAACCCGTCATCGAAGCAGCCCCCCGAACGCCCGCCATCGCGCCCCGCGACAGCACCTCGAAGTGACCCGCGGCCCGCGGCTCAACATCCAGTCAGCTCCCAAAGGTGTTGCAGGA
>DATJOU010000234.1:0-2371 GCA_035506775.1 Solirubrobacteraceae bacterium
GAGCCGTGCGGCACGCACGTCCGCCTCGTCGGGGACCGGGGTGCCGTCCGGCGCCGCCCTGGCGAACAGATAGGAGACCTGAGCGTCGGAGAAGCCGAGACGTTTCGCCTCCCGCCAGGCCCGGACGTCCATCGCGCCCAGCCCCCTGCCCGTCGCCGCCAAAGCTTCCAGGCGGTCGCGGGTGGCACCGATCCGGCGCAGCTGCTCGAGGAACCACGGGTCGACCCCGGTCGTATCCGCGAGCAGATCCACGGTCACGCCTCTGCGCAATGCCGCCTCGAGGTGAAACACGCGCTCCGGGCTCGGCTCGCAGGACTTCTCGATCAGCTCGTTCGTGCCGAGTGCCTCGTAACGGCGCTCGGCGGGGTCGGCGTTCAACCCAAGGCGCCCCTGCTCGAGGCTGCGCAGCGCCTTCTGCAACGATTCGGGGAAGCTGCGGCCGATCGCCATCACCTCGCCGACCGACTGCATGCGGGTCCCGAGGCGGTCCGGCACGCCGGGCAGCTTCTCAAAGGCCCAGCGCGGCACCTTGGTGACCACGTAGTCGATGGCGGGCTCGAAACTGGCCGGGGTGGCTCCGGTTATGTCGTTGACGATCTCGTCCAGGTTGTAGCCGACGGCGAGCCGCGCCGCGATCTTCGCGATCGGAAAGCCCGTCGCCTTCGAGGCGAGTGCCGACGAGCGAGAGACACGCGGGTTCATCTCGATGACGAGCCGGCGCCCGTCGGCCGGGTTCACGGCGAACTGGATGTTCGAGCCGCCCGTCTCGACGCCCACGCGTCTTATGCAGGCGAAGGCGTCGTCGCGCATCGCCTGCAGCTCGACGTCCGAGAGGGTCTGTGCGGGCGCGACCGTGATGGAGTCACCCGTGTGCACACCCATCGGGTCGAGGTTCTCGATCGAGCAGACCACGACGCAGTTGTCCGCCCTGTCCCGCATGACCTCGAGCTCGAACTCCTTCCAGCCCGCGATCGAGCGCTCGATGAGGATCCGGGACACCGGGCTCGCGCCCAGTCCCTCGGCAGCGACGCGTTCGAGCTCACTCGCGTCCCTGGCCGTGCCTGTCCCGGCACCGCCGAGGATGAAGCTCGGCCGCACGATGAGCGGGAAGCCGACCGCCTCGCCCACCGCCATCGCCTCCCCGAGGGTGGCCGCGATGCCAGATGGCGGCACCTCCAGGCCGATCTCCGCCATGGCCTGCTTGAACTTGTCCCGGTCCTCGGCGGTCTCTATCGCCGCCGCGTTGGCCCCGATGAGCTCGACGCCGTGCAGCCCCAGCACGCCCAGGCGCCACAGGTCCATCGCCAGGTTGAGCCCGGTCTGGCCCCCGAGGGTGGGGAGAAGGGCGTCGGGCTTCTCGCGGGCCACGATCTCGCTCAGGATCGCCACGTCAAGCGGTTCGATGTATGTGCGGTCGGCCAGGTCGGGATCGGTCATGATCGTGGCCGGGTTCGAGTTGGCGAGCACCACCCGGTAGCCCTCGTCCCTGAGCACCCGGCAGGCCTGGGAGCCCGAATAGTCGAACTCGCACGCCTGCCCGATCACGATCGGCCCGGACCCGATGACGAGGATCGTCTCGATGTCGTGGCGACGCGGCATCAGGCCCCCGCGGCCATGAGGGCCTGGAAGTGGGCGAACAGGTAGGCCGCGTCGTGCGGGCCCGGGCCGGCCTCCGGGTGGTACTGGACCCCGAAGGCCGCCAGTCGCTCGCACGCGATTCCCTCAGGCACGCCGTCGTTCAAGTTGACGTGAGTCACGCGGGCCGCTCTCGTCCCTGTCTCGGGCAGGCTGCGCCCGTCGACCGCGTAGTTGTGGTTCTGGCTCGTGATCTCGACGCGTCCCGTCGCCAGCCGGCGCACCGGGTGGTTGCCGCCGTGGTGGCCGAAGGGGAGCTTGAAGGTGCGCGCGCCGAGGGCGCTGGCGAGCAGCTGGTGCCCGAGGCAGACGCCGAACAGCGGGACCCTGCCCAAGAGCTCGCTGACGATCGCGGCCTGGCTCCCGAGGGCGGAGGGGTCCCCCGGGCCGTTGGAGAGGAAGACGCCCTCCGGATCAAGCGCGAGCGTCTCGCAGGCGGGGAACCCGGCCGGGACGACGGTCAGCTCCGCGAAACGCGACAAGGAGCGCAGCATGGTCTCCTTCACGCCGTAGTCGTAGGCGACGACCCGCAAAGGACCTCCTCCCCGCTTGTAGACCGCCCGGGTCGTGACCTCCGAAACCAGGTCCCGTCCGGAGGTGCCGGGCTCGGCTTGCGCCGCCTTGCGCAGCCGTGCCTCGCCGGCCGTTCCGAAAGCGCAGCCGAGCGCGCCTTTGGCGCGCAGATGCCGTGTCAGGCGCCGGGTGTCGACGCCCGTGATGGCGGGGACGCCCCTTT
>DATJOU010000235.1:0-19274 GCA_035506775.1 Solirubrobacteraceae bacterium
GGTGGGTCAGCTCGACCAGCCCCGGCGGGTACCTGGCCTTCAGCCGCTCGGCCGCCGGGATGGTGCCCGTTTCGGCGAGGTCGACGATCTTCTCCTGCAGGGTCTTGCCGATCCCCTTCAGCTCGGTGGCCCGGCCCTGGCGGGCGAGGCCGGCGACCGAGACGGTGGCTTCGCGCACGGCTTTCGCCGCCGCCCGGTAGGCGACGACGCGGTGCACGATCGCTCCGTCGAGCTCGTACAGGTCCGCGAGCTCGTCGAAGGCCGCGGCGATCTGGCCGTTCGACGGCTCCCGCTGGGCCACCGCCGAAGCGTATGCCGGATCGCCCCGGGACCCGACTGTCTAGGGTACGCGCCGACCGATGTCCGGCGAGGCGTGGCTGATACTGCCCACCTACAACGAGGCCGAGAACGTGGGCTCGATCGTCGCGGCGGCCGGCGAGGTGCTCTCGCGGGCGGCCCGTGACGGCTTCCATGTGCTGATCGTGGACGACGGCTCGCCCGACGGAACCGGTGAGCTGGCGGACGCGCTGGCGGCCGAGCACGGGTGGGTGTCGGTGCTGCACCGCACGGAGAAGGGCGGGATCGGCCCCGCCTACATCGCCGGCTTCCGCCACGCGCTCGCCAACGGGGCCGGCTACGTGATGGAGATGGACAGCGACTTCTCCCACGACCCGGCCGACCTCGCCCGCCTGCTGGGGGCCGTCTACGAGGGCGCCGACCTGGCGCTCGGGTCCCGCTACGTGCCCGGCGGGGGGGTGCGCAACTGGGGGCTTCTGCGGCGGGTCGTCAGCGAGGGGGGCTCGACCTACGCGCGCATCATCCTGGGGCTGGAGGTCAAGGACCTGACCGGCGGCTTCAAGTGCTTCCGCCGCGAGGTGCTCGAGACGATCTCGCTCCAGGACGTGCGCTCGCGTGGCTACGCCTTCCAGGTCGAGCTCACCTATCGCGCCGTCCAGGCCGGCTTCGAGGTGGTCGAGGTGCCGATCGTGTTCCGCGACCGCGAGCTCGGCACGAGCAAGATGTCGTGGCGCATCGCCGCCGAGGCGATGTGGCTGGTGCCGTTGATGCGCTTTCGCTGACGGTTCCCGCTACAGCCAGGAGGCCCGGCGGCCGATCCATAGGGGATGGACGCCTCCGCGTATGCCTTCACGCACGGGGTCAGGCACACCCGCACGACCCTGAGCGGCTGGCAGCGGGCTCCGCTGCGGGTCGTCGGTCGCTGGACGGCCGGCTCCGCGCTGGCCGCCGCCGGCCTGCTCGCGGCCGTGCTGGCGGTCGCCTCGCTCGACCGCGGCTACCAGCAGATCATCAGCCTGCAGCCGCCGTTCGCGGTCGGTGGCCCCGACGACGTGCTGCACCTGGTGGAGAGCAACATGCTCGTCCTGGCCCTGCACGCGATGGCCTGCGTGGCCGGCTTCATCGCCGGCAGCTCGCTGCCGCTACAGGCCGGCAGCCACAACGGCGTCTCCCGCTGGGTCCACGAACACGGGGGCCGGCTGGCGATCGCCTTCGTGGTCGGCGCCACCACCTTCTCGCTCAGCGCCCAGGCGTACGTGATCGGCCACACCCTGGCCGGCGTCTCCCACTTCCTCGACGTGTCTCCGGCGGTGCTGCTGCTGGGGGTCCTGCCGCACGCGATCCCCGAGTTGATCGCCTTGTTCCTGCCGCTCGCCGCCTGGATCCTCGCGAGCCGTCGCGGGGCCTGGGACGAGCTGCTGGCGGCCACCTTCGTGACGGTCGCGATCGCGATCCCGGTGCTGGTGGTGGCGGCCTTCATCGAGGTCTACGTCTCGCCCCACCTGTTCACGGCCCTGACCCACCTGCAGCCCCCGATCGTCCGCGCCAGCGAAGGCTGGCTGGTACGCGTCAACTGACGTTTCGCGGGGGCTCGTCCGGGGGTTCCTCCTCGGCGTCGGGGTGTTCGCGTTCGTAGTCGCGCTCGCCCCGGAACAGCACGTACAGGATCACCAGCGCGATCGAGATGGCGATGGTGATCACGAGCAGGCCGCTGCCCGAAATCGCGAAGGGAACCATGTCCTTCATTTTGTATAGTGAGGGTCAAGCAAACAAGGAGCGGACGATGGCAGGAACTCTCACACAGGTCACCGACACCAACTTCGACGCCGAGGTGCTCGAGGCCGAGGGCCCCGTGCTCGTCGACTTCTGGGCCCCCTGGTGCGGCCCCTGCCGGGTCGTCGCCCCGGTGCTCGAGGAGATCGCCTCGGAGCGTCCCGAGCTGCGGATCGTGAAGCTGAACACCGACGAGAACCCCCAGACGGCGGCGCGCTACCAGATCCTCTCGATCCCCACGATGATGATCTTCAAGGCCGGTGAGCCGGTCAAGACGATCATCGGCGCCTACCCCAAGAAGAAGCTCGAGGCCGAGCTCGAGCCGGTCCTGACGGCCGCCTGAGCCGCGCCGCTCAGGCGCGGGCCTCGCGGGTGAGGGAGATGCCCAGACGCATCCCCTCGACCGGGGCCTCGCAGCGGTAGGCGCCGGCCGGCGACCCGTCCGCGCCCGGCGTCCCCTCCTCCACGCCGGGGACGAGCGTCAGCCGCACGGCCAGGGTCTCGCCGGCGATGTAGTCGCGGTGGGACTCGGCCGCCTCCAGCAGGGCGCCGTCTCCGTGGAGCCACAGCGAGATGCGGTCCTCGACCTGCAGGCCGGCGTCTTTGCGTGCGTTCTGGACGGAGTGCACGATCTCCCGCGCCAGCCCCTCGCGGCGTAGCTGCTCGTCGAGGTTGAGGTCGAGCGCTACCGCGTGGGCCCCCTCCCGCTCGACGCTGTAGCCCTCGGGAGCGCGCATCGTGAGGATCAGGTCCTCGGCGGTGAGCGTGTGCTCGCGCCCGCCCACCTCGATCCCGACGCTGCCCCCGTCGCGCACCGCCTCCGCCACGTGGGCGGGGTCGAGCGCCGCGATCGCGGCCGCCGCCAGCGGCATCTGCGGACCGAACAGCGGGCCGAGGGTGCGGTAGTTGGCCTTCACCTCGTAGCTCCCGAGCTCGCCCGCCGCGGCCACGAAGCGGACGCCGGCCACGTTCAGCTCCTCGCGCACCACCTCGGCCAGTCGTTCGATCGCCGCCCGCTCGCGCCCGTCGGCCACCACCACCGCCTCCCGCAGCGGCTGGCGGACCTTGATCTTGGCCTTCGCGCGGGCGCCGAGGCCGAGGCGGACGGTCTCGCGGGCCAGCGCCATCGCCTCCTCGAGCTCGGGCTCGCGGGCCCCGATCTCCTCGCCCGCGGGGAAGTCACAAAGGTGCACGCTCGGCTCGCCGCCGTCGAGATTGTCGTAGATCTCGTCGGCGATGAACGGGCACAGCGGGGCGAGCATGCGACTGACCGCCAGCAGGCAGCTGCGGAGCGTCGCAAAGGCGGCCTCCTCGCCGTCCCAGAAGCGCCGCCGGGAGCGGCGGACGTACCAGTTGGACAGGTCCTCCACGAGCGCCGCGATCGCCCGCCCGGCCGAGGTGGCGTCGTAGGCCTCCAGCCGCTCGGCGACGAGCTCGGCGGTGGCTGCCGTGCGCGACAGCGCCCAGCGGTCGAGGTCCTGCAGCGGGCCGCCGCCGGGCTCGGGTGGGTCCTCGAGCGCCGCGGCCGAGGCGTGCGCGTAGAGGGCGTAGAAGTAGTAGGTGGACCACAGCTGCTTGAGGAACAGCCGCACCCCTTCGCCGATCGTCTCGGCCGAGAAGCGGTATCCGTCCCAGGGCTGCTTGGCGGTGAAGAAGTACCACCGCAGCGCGTCGGCCCCGTACGCATCCAGCACCTCCCACGGTTCGACCGCGTTGCCTCGGGACTTGGACATCTTCTGGCCCTCCTGGTCGAGGATCAGCCCGAGGCACACGACGTTCTCGTACGGCGCCGGGCGGCCCAGCAGCACGGCGATCGCCAGCAGCGAGTAGAACCATCCCCGGGTCTGGTCCTGGGCCTCGCAGATGAACTGCGCCGGGTAGGTCTCGCGGAACAGCTCCTCGTGCTCGAAGGGGGAGTGGTGCTGCGCGAAGGGCATCGCCCCGGAGTCGAACCACACGTCGATGACCTCGGGCACGCGCCGCATCGGCTGCCCGCAGCCCGCCTGTGTGCAGGGGAACGTCAGCTCGTCCACGTAGGGGCGGTGGTGGTCGGCCAGCTCGGTCCCGCCCAGCTCTGACAGCTCGGCGAACGATCCGATCACCCGCACGTGTCCCGCGGGGCAGCGCCACACGGGCAGCGGCGTGCCCCAGTAGCGCTCCCGCGACAGCGCCCAGTCCACGTTGTTGGCCAGCCAGTCCCCGAAGCGCCCGTGCTTGACGTGAGGGGGGTGCCAGTTGACGGTCTCGTTGGCCTGGAGCAGCTCGGAGCGGAGCGTCGAGGTGGAGATGTACCAGGACGGTTTGGCGTAGTAGATGAGCGCGTTGTCCGAGCGCCAGCAGTGGGGGTAGGCGTGCTCGTAGTCCTCCACCTTCAGCACCAGCCCGCGCTCGTCGAGGTCCTCGAGCAGCTCGGCGGTGAGCTGCTCGTCCTTGACGAAGCGGCCCCCGTAGCTGGTCCCCTCGCGGCTGAGCACGCGCTCGTCGTAGGTGCCGTCGGGACGCACCGGGTTGTACAGCGACCCGGCCACGGCGGGGTCGAAGGGAACCTCCGGGCTGGCCGCGGCGACGCGGTAGTCGTCCTCCCCGAAGGCCGGAGCCAGGTGCACGATGCCGGTCCCGTCCTCGGTCGTGACGAACTCGTCGGCGAGGATCGGGAGCGGTCCCGGCTCGCGATCGGCGGCTTCGAAGATCGGGCCCCGATAGGAGCCGTAGCGCGCCACCAGCTCGCTGCCGCTGAGGGTCTCGAGCACCTCCACCCCCGCCTCGCCGAGCACCGCCCCGAGCCGCGCCTCGGCCAGCAGGAACACCTCCGCGCCGGCCCGGGCCCGCACGTAGGTCGCCTCGGGGGACACCGCCACGGCGACGTTGCCGGGGAGCGTCCACGGGGTGGTGGTCCACACCAGCAGCCGCTCGGGCCCGCCCTCGACCGGGAGCTTCAGGTAGACGCTCGGGTCCACCACGTCGCGGTAGCCGAGCGCCACCTCGTGCGAGGACAGCGTGGTCTCGCAACGGGGGCAGTAGGGCACGACCTTGTGGCCCTCGTACAGCAGCCCGCGGGCGTGGATCTCCGACAGCGCCCACCACACCGACTCGATGTAGGTCTCGTCCAGAGTGCGGTAGGCCCCCTCGAGGTCGAGCCAGAAGCCGATCCGCTCGGTCAGCCGGTTCCAGTCCTCCAGGAACGTGAACACCGACGCCCGGCACTCGGCGTTGAAGCGCTCGATCCCGACCTCCTGCTCGATCTGGGCCTTGGAGGTGATCCCGAGCTTCTGTTCGACGGCGATCTCGACGGGCAGCCCGTGGCAGTCCCAGCCACCCTTGCGTTCCACGTATCGCCCCCGCATCGTCTGGAAGCGGGGGTAGATGTCCTTGAAGACGCGCGAGAGCACGTGGTGGGTGCCGGGTGGCCCGTTGGCCGTCGGGGGGCCCTCGTAGAAGACCCACCGCTCGGATCCGGCCCGCCGGCGCAGAGACTCCTCGAACACGTCCCGGGCGCGCCAGCGCTCGAGGATCTCCAGCTCCAGCGCCGGGAGCTGCTGCTGCGGATCCACCTCCCGGCGGGGGATCAGCGGATGTCGCCTGGTCTCGCCCATCGGGCGGCCCATTGTAGGTGGGCACCCCCCGCCCGCTCGTACGATACGGCGCCATGCGCCTGCGCCTGTATCACCACCGCGACGGCGCCCGCGTGGCCTACCGCGAGTACGGCACCGGCCCCCCGCTCGCGCTGCTGCACTCGGCCCTGCTCTCGCACATGGAGTTCGAGCCGGTGGTCGAGCACCTCGGAGACCGCTTCCGGCTGGTGCTCCCCGACCTGCCGCTGCACGGGGACTCCGAGGCCAGGACCCGCCACCCGTACACGCCGGAGTGGTTCTCGGAGGTGATCGCCGGCTTCTGCGCCGAGGTGCTCGGCCCCCACCCGCTCGTCGGGGGCCACGGGGCCGGGGCCGAGATCCTGCTGCGGGCCGTCGCCACCGGCGAGCTGGAGCCCTCGCGGATGGTGCTGATGCCCAACCGCATGCACTCTCCGCCGACCCGGCCGCTGCGGCGCCAGAGCTGGCAGGCGATCACCAGCGCGGCTGCGGTCCCCGGGCTCGACGGGCTGCTGTCCTACGGCGCCGGGGTCCTGTTCAGGCCCGAGTGGGGGGTGCGCCTGTCCAGCCGCGCCAACCCCGAGGCGGCCGACCTGCTGCGGCACGCGTTCGCGGACGTCCCCGGCAACTCCAGCCTCGCCCGCTCGTGGGCCAAGTGCGCCCGTCGCTGGCCGCGGGGCGCCCAGCGGCAGCTGCTGGACCTCTATCCGCGGCTGCAGATGCCGGTGCTGCTGCTGTGGGCCGACCAGGACCGGATCCACCCGCTGGTCCCGGCCGAAGAGGCGCTGTCGCTGCTCGACCGTGGCCAGCTGCGGGTGCTTCCCAGCACCGGCTTCCTGATGGCCTACGACGACCCGGTGGGGCTCGCCCGCGAGCTGGTCGCCTTCTGCGGATAGGCGGGGGCCGCTGCCCATATAGGGTGTGAGCATGGCCGCCAAAGGAACCCCCCGCACCAACACCAAAGCCCGCACCACCGCCAAAGCCCGCTCGAACGGCAAGGCGCGCACGACCAGCAAAGCCCGCGCGGTCAGCAAAGCCCGCGCCGTCGCCCGTACCCGTGCCCGCAGCGCGAGCCCCAACGGCCGTCCCTCCGGCCGCCCGCTGTGGGGCGGGGAGACGGACAAGGCGGTCCAGAACTTCCCCATCTCCGGCGAGACCGTGCCGGTGTCGGTGATCTACTGGCTGGCGCGGATCAAGGGCGCCGCTGCGGCCGTCAACGCCGAGCTCGGGCTGCTCCCGAAAGCGACCGCCGGGCGGATCGAGCGGGCCTCCCGCGAGATCGCCGCCGGGGAGCACGACAGCCAGTTCCCGATCGACGTCTTCCAGACCGGCTCGGGGACCTCCTCGAACATGAACGCCAACGAGGTCATCGCGACCCTCGCCGGTGGCGGTGTGCACGCCAACGATCAGGTGAACATGGGGCAGTCCTCCAACGACGTGTTCCCCTCGGCCGTCCAGCTGGCGGCCCTCGACGTGGCGCAGAACGAGCTGCTGCCGGCGCTGAAGACGCTCGAACGGTCGCTGGCGCGCAAGGCGGCCAGCTTCAAGAACGTGGTGAAGGCGGGCCGCACCCACCTGATGGACGCGGTCCCGGTCACGCTCGGGCAGGAGTTCGGGGGCTACGCCGCCCAGATCGCACTTGCCCAGGAGCGGATCTCCTCAGCGCTCGTCCACGTCGGCCAGATCCCCCTCGGGGGGACCGCCACCGGGACCGGCCTGAACACACACCCGAAGTTCGCCGCCCGGGTCCGCGCCCGCCTGCGCAGGGAATCCGGCCTACGCCAGATCGACGCACCCAAGGACGCCTTCGAGGCACAGGCCAGCCGCGACGCGCTGGTCGAGCTGTCGGGTGCGCTGAAGGTGCTGGCCGTGTCGCTGACGAAGATCGCCGGCGACCTCGCGCTGATGGGCTCCGGCCCCCGGGCGGGCATCGGCGAGCTGTTCCTGCCGGAGCTGCAGAAGGGCTCCTCGATCATGCCCGGGAAGGTCAACCCGGTGATCCCCGAGGTCGTCCTGCAGGTTGCCGCACAGGTGATCGGCAACGACGCCGCCGTCACCGTGGCCGGCACCCAGGGGCAGTTCGAGCTCAACGTCCGCATCCCGCTGATGGCCCGCAACGTGCTCGGGTCGCTGACGCTGCTGAGCAACACCTGCCGCGTGTTCGCCGAGAAGTGCATCGACGGGATCGAGGTCAACCGCTCCGGAACCGACGCCTCCGCCGGGGGCACGCTCGCCGTGGCGACCGCCCTCAACGGGGCGATCGGCTACGACAAGGGCACCGAGATCGTCAAAAAGGCGACCGCCTCCGGACGCCCGCTGCGCGAGGTCGCGCTCGAGGCGGGCGTCAACGCGAAGCTGTACGACTCGGTCGTGAACCTGCGCCGCATCGCGCGGGGCAACCAGGCATAGCCCGCCCCTCGCGCCGCGGCGGCTGCCGCCGCGCTCACATTTTCGTTCCCGGCAGCGTCCAATTTTGGGGGGACGCCGGCGCGCGAGTCTGAGAGCTTGGGCGCCACATGGGACCGGCGTCCGGCTTGACATCGTTCGCAGCCGCTCTTACGGTTTGGCGTCCGAGAGCGCACGGAACGCCGGGCACGCGGAGCGAGCCGGGCGGGCCGGCCAGGGGGCAATCGATTACAAGGGGGAAGCACTCACGATGAGCGCGGTTGAGGGTCATTCCGGTATCGCCACGCGTCCCGGGAAGCTGCGGCGACCGCCGCACGAAGAGGTGTCGTCTGGTGCGTATGGACCAGGTACACGCGGTCGCGGCTCTCTCCGCGCGCACCGTCGCGCGCTGGGCTCGTCGGCGCTCGCCCTGGCGGGGATCTGCGTCGCGGCTGTGCTGATCATCGCGCGCTCTCACCCGATCCTCGCGACCCAACGCCACGCGCCCCTCACCCCCCATGGCACGTTGAACCTTCCCGACGCCCTGCAGGGGCCCGCCTCGCAGGCGATCGGCGCGCAGGATCCGGCGTACAGCGCGGTGGCGAGCGCGGAAGGGTTCCGGGCGCGCAACTCCGCACAGGGCTTCAGCACGGCGTTCGCGCGATCGGGCGTGACAGTCCGCAGCGGCGGGCTCGGCCTCGGCCTCACGCTCACCGGGGCGGGCTTCGGCACCGCCTCCGCACCGGTGCTGGCCGCGAGGCCCCAAGCTCGCGCGAACCGCGTCACCTACGACCACGGCTGGCTCCAGGAGTGGTACGTGAACGGTCCCGTCGGGCTCGAGCAGGGCTTCACCGTCCCGCACGCGCCCGCCGCTCCCGCGAGCGGCCCACTGCAGCTGTCGCTGTCGGTCTCCGGGGGTACCCACGCGACCGAGCTCGCCGGCGACAAGGGCGTCCGCTTCGGCGTCGGCCACGAATCGCTCATCTACGGCGCCCCCACCGCGATCGACGCACGCGGCCATTCCCTGCGCAGCTGGCTGCAGCTGCGGGGGTACGAGCTGGTTCTGCGCGTCGACACGCGACACGCGGTCTACCCCGTCCACATCGACCCGTTCATCCAGCAGGGGTCGAAGATCACGGCCGGCGAGGTCGGGGCCGGCATCTTCGGCGGTGCCGTCGCGATCTCCGCAGACGGCAAAACGGCGCTCGTCGGGGCGCCCAACGACTCGCCCCACAACGTCGTCCGCGAAGGAGCGGTGTGGGTCTTCATCCGTTCGGGGGAATCGTGGATCCAGCAGGGCGAACCGCTCACGGGCGGGGAGGGGCAAGCGGGCTACTTCGGGGCCAGCGTGGCGCTCTCCGCCGATGGCAACACGGCCCTGGTGGGGGCACCGGGCGGCGGCAACAAAGAAGAGCCGGCATACGTCTTCACCCGCTCGGGATCCAAGTGGAGCCTGCAGGCCAGCGTCAAAGGCTCCTCCGAGACGAGCACGAGCAACTTCGGGTCAGGTGTTTCCCTGTCCGAAGACGGAAACACCGCGATCGTCGGCGCCTCCGGTGAAAAAGTGGGCGCCCAGGCTGGCGCCGGGGCCGTGTACGCGTTCACCCGCAGCGCCGAAAAATGGTCACAGCAGGGTGAACGGCTCACCGGCTCCGGGGAGAACGGTGCCGGCAGCCTCGGCGAAAGCGTGGCCCTCTCCGCGGAAGGAAACACGGCCGTGATAGGAGCGCCGGGCAACGCTGAAAACAAAGGGGCCGTTTGGACATTCGAACGCAGCGGAGGCGTGTGGAAACAGGCGGGCTCGAAGTTCGCACCCAAAGGCGAGACCGGCGAAGGACGGTTCGGTGCGAGCGTCGCCGTGGCAGGCGAAGGGACAGAACTCGAGGGGCTGTTCGGAGCGCCCGGTGACAACGGCAAAATCGGCGCGGTCTGGGCCGTAGCCTACGAAAGCCCCGGGGAATGGCTGTTCGAAGAAAAAATGACGGGCTCAGGCGAGAGCGGCAAAGCCGAATTCGGCATGCGCGTCGCGCTCGCCTACAACAACTTCGAAAGCTTCGCGCTGGTCGGGGGAGGCGCCGACAATGGATCGGCGGGCGCCACGTGGGCGCTGTATGACGAAAACCCGGAAGTCAGCTGGACGCAGAAAAAGTTCACGGCCGGCTCTGAAGAGCTCGGGACCGGCGGCTTCGGCGGCGCCGTGGCCATCTCAGCCGACGGCGAAACGGGGTTCGCGGCCGCCCCTACCGACGACAGCGCGCACTTCGGACTGGGCGCCGTCTGGGCCTACCAGCGCTCCGGCACGACGACCTGGAATCAGCAGGGCGAAAAGCTGACGGGCATGACCGAGCTGGGAGCCGGGGAATTCGGAATCAACACCACGATCTCCGCCGACGGCAGGACCGCGCTCGTGGGGGCCCGCCTGGCGAACGAAGAACATGGCGCCGCGTGGGTTTTCGTGCGCTCGGGAGCCGAATGGATCCATCAGGCGAAGCTGACCGGTGGCGCGGAAGAAGTGGGGATCGCGGGCTTCGGCAAGGAGGTCGCTCTGTCGACCGACGGCAACACCGCGCTCATCGGCGGGGCGCTGGACGAAGGCCAGACGGGCGCAGCGTGGGTCTTCACCCGCTCCGGCGGAAAATGGAAACAACAGGGTAAAAAGCTCGTCGAGCCCAAAACGCATCTGTTCGGAAACGGCCTCGCTCTGTCCGGTGACGGCAACACGGCGGTGATCTGCACATACGAAAACGAACCGCACGAGTATGTGTTCACCCGCACCGGGGAAGCCTGGGCAATGCAAAGCGTCATCACTCGTCCCGCCGGCGAACCAACAGCATCCTTCGGCGAAACCGCAACCATGTCCAACGACGGACAGACCTTGGTCCTGGGCAGCTATCAGGACCACGAAGAACGCGGTGGTGTCTGGGTGTTCGTGAAGCACAACGGCGTATGGACCCAGCAGGGACCGAAGCTCACGGGCGCGGGCGAAAAAGGCGAACACTTCGGCACGACCGCGCTTTCGGCCGACGGGAGCACGCTCCTGGTCGGCGCCCCCGGCGCCACCCCTCCCGGTGCACCGACCGGAAACCACACGGGCGTGGCGTACGTCTTCATCCGCACCGGCGAAAGCTGGGCGCTCCAGGGTGGGGAGCTCGTCGGCACCGGCGTGGAAGCGTTCGTCTCGAGCTTCGGCACGGGCGTGGCCCTCTCCGGCGACGGGAACACGGCGCTGATCGGCGGCGGCGTGCATGAAGGCAAAGGTGCCCTGTGGGAGTTCAAGCGCTTCGAAGGGAGCTGGAGGCAGGTCGGCGAAAAAATTGTGGCGTCGGGCCAGGAAGGCGAAGCCGAGTTCGGCAACAACATGGGCCTCTCCGCCGATGGGACGACGGCACTGGTCGCGGGACCCGCGGACGCCTCCAAACTCGGCGCCGCGTGGGTGTTCATGGAATCCCCGTCGCTGGCCGGCGCGTCGGCGACCGAAGTGACCGAAAAGACCGCGCAGCTGCACGCGACCGTCAACCCGCAGGGCGAAGCGGTCACCGAATGCAAGTTCGAATACGGCACCTCGACCGCATACGATTCCGAGGCGTCGTGCACAGCCTCTCCCGGCTCGGGCACCAGCCCGGTCGGGGTGACCGCCTCGATCATCGAACTCACCCCCGACACCGTCTACCACTTCCGGCTGGTCTCCTCCAACGGGCACGGTGTCCAGCAGACCGAAGACGCGACCTTCACGACGCTCGCGGAAGCCGCCAAAGGCAAAACCGCAGAACCGACCGTGCCGGCGAAGGCGGAAACCGAAGGCGGGGGGCTCGCGGTCGAAGGCAAAGGGGGCACCGGCGAAGTCACGATCGGCGCCTACGGATCGAACACCGGGGGTGCGGACCTGATCGGGGCCAAGGGCACCTACTTCCAGGTCTACCGCAGCGAAGGGTCGAGCTTCACCACGGTGAAGTACACCGACTGCGAACTCGACGGCGCCAAGGCCCTGTGGTGGTTCAACAAGGAAACCGGGTGGGAACCGATCCCGGCGTCGATGGCCGTCTACACAGCAGGGCCACCGGCCTGCATCACCGTCACGGCCACGGAAGCGACGTCTCCGGACATCGAACAGCTATCCGACCCACGCCACGTCGGCGGGGAAGCGATGAACGCCGTCACCGGGAAATGCGAGCCGGCCAAGGGGGGTGGCTACAACGGCGAAAAAGAAAGCATGTGTACCACCACCGACACGGTCAAAGAAAAGGCCAAGGGCGCGGGCGCCTTCGAATGGTACGGGGCCTCCTCGGAACCGTGCTTCCCGTTGAAGAAGGGATTCTGGAAGGTGGTCAAGGAACTGCCCTCCGCAAACGGGCTCCCGACGAGCGAATGCGAAACCAAAGACGAAAAGAAGGAACTGGGCGCCGGCAAGTACGAACGCGCCGAAAACGCCACCAGGGGCACCGGGGGCGGGATCGCCCTGAAGGTGAGCCCGCAGGAAGCCGAACCGGTGCTCCGGTGCACCGGCAGCAGCACCCTGGCGGGAGAATTCACCTCCACCCATCACAGCGTCGAGACGATCACCTACACCGGCTGTGAACACCACAAAGCCGAATGCCAGAGCTCCAACGCAACGGCTGATGGCACGGTCATCACGCACCAGCTCGAAAGCTACGTCTCGAAAACCATCAAGGAAAACGGAATCGAAAAAGCCACGGAAAAGTACGAGCTGGTGCTCGCCGGCAAGGCCGACCAGGCCGGCGCCGGACGGGAACCGTTCATGGAATTCGAATGCAACGGCGTCGAATTCACGGTCACGGGCGGAGTGGAGGGCGCGCTGTCCGGCGGCTTCAGGCTGAACACCATGGCCAAGAGCCTCGCAGCCGGATTCGAACCCGGTGAAGGGGCCCAGGAAATGTATGTCCAGGAAGGGGCCAACGCTCCGGAGGAAGTCGGCCTCACCTCCTCGGCCACGATCGAATACAAGCCCCACCAGGAATTCGAGATCGGGGAACCGCACGAATTCCCCGAAGCCAGCGTCGTCGAACTGAAGCAGAGGATCGAAGGCGAAAAGCACTTCCTCAAAGAAGAACGGTCCGCGAAAGCCGGTCAGACGGTGGAATACGAAATCATCGTCAGGAACATCGGCACGCTCACCCGCACCTTCTCGCTCATCGGGCCGAAGAGCTGCGAACACGTCGCCTGGACGGGCAAGAAGCCCCAGCCGCTGGCGGCCGGCAAGGCAGGAGCGTTCACGTGCAAGGAAAAGCTCGTGGCCGGACGGCTCCCGTTCGCGGCGACGGTGGAAGGCAGCCAGGGCTTCGGCAAGCACGAATCGAACAAGTTGAAGATCAACGTGCAGTAGCGCCTCGGGGACCGGGCATCGGCAGACAAGGCGGCTCAGGGGGATGACAAGACACGGGCGCCGGTCGCGCATGCTGGTCGCCGGCAACCGGCTGCCGGCGATCGGCGCGCTGGCGATCTGCGCAGTGAGCGCCTGCGGCTCGGCGGCGGGGGCCGTTTCACCCCTGCCGGCATCCGATTACGCGGTCCAGCCCGTGTGTCGGCCGGTCCCCCGCGGCGCGAGATGTCTGTCCTCGACGCTGGTGCCGGTGACGGCGGCGGCGCGCGCCCGCTCGCACCCGAGCGCAGTCACCGCCGGAGCACAGGCTGGTAGGGGCGCCACGGGCCTCTGCGGGGAAGCACCCCACGAAGAAGCTCCCGAAGCCGGCTGGAGTCCCTGCCGGCTGCACGAAGCGTACGTGGAAAAGGAACACGCCGAAACGACGCCCCCACCCACGATCGCGATCGTCGATGCCTTCAACGACCCCACCGCGCTGGAAGACCTGAAGACGTACAGCAAGTTCTTCGGGCTCAAACAGTGTGCCAAGAAGGAACACTGCTTCACGCAGGTCAACCAGCTCGGCCAGACCAGTCCGCTTCCTCCGGACAACGGCGAATGGGCCGAAGAGATCTCACTCGACATCGAGGCGGCCCACGCGATCTGTACGGACTGCCACATCCTGCTGGTGGAGGCCCAGTCGCAGGAATGGAAGGACCTCGAAGCGGCCGAGGACGAGGCGGCCGCCCAGGGCGCCACCGTGATCTCGGACTCGTGGGCGGACCCGGAGTTGACCGCCGACAGCCCCGCCTTCGACCACCCGGGGATCGTGATAACGGCCTCCGCCGGTGACGAAGGCTTTCTCAACTGGACGGGAGAGGCGAACCAGAAGGAACGGCCGCTCTATCCGGCTTCCTCGCCCCACGTGGTGGCCGTCGGGGGTACGCGTCTGACGTATGCCGGCGGCGAATGGCAGGAGACGGTCTGGAACGGAGAGTTTCCCGGCAACGGTGAACGGGGGGCGGGCGGCAGCGGGTGCAGCGAAAGGTTCACCGCCCCCTACTGGCAGCGTGAACTTCCGGACTGGGACGCGCTCGGGTGCGGGTCGAGGCGGGCGGTTGCCGACATCTCCGCCGACGCCGATCCCTACACCGGCATCGCGGTCTACGACTCGACCAAGGGCCTGCGCGAACCGGGCTGGAGGAAGATGGGCGGCACCAGCCTCGCCTCGCCCCTGATCGCTGCCATGTTCGCCCTGGCGGGAGGGAGCAACGGGGTGGAATATCCGGCTCGGACGCTCTACGAAAACGCCCGGCTCGAGCCGGAATCGGTGCACGACGTGCAGTCCGGGTCCAACGGCGTGTGCGAACAGATCAAAAGCGGCTGGGGCACCGAGACCTGCAGCGTCGGGGAAGAGGGGACGATCTGCTCGGAGAGCCCGATCTGTGTCGCCGGTCCCGGCTACGACGGCCCCTCCGGACTCGGTACCCCGGCGCAACTGGCGCTGTTCGAGCCGACCGGGGCCCCGGTCAAGGGTGCCCAGCAGCTGCACTTCACCTCGACCGCTCCGGCGGGGGCGCGCATCGGAGAGGGCAGCTACACCGTGACAGCCGCCGCGACGTCCGGGTTGTCCGTGGGGTTCTCCTCGCCGACGCCCTCGGTATGCGAACTGCAGGGGGCGAGCGTCATGTTCCTCGCGGCCGGGCGCTGCACGCTCGTGGCGAGCCAGGGCGGCGACGCCGAATACCAGCCCGCGCTGCCGGTCGAACAATCGTTCACGGTCGCGAAGGACCCGCAGTCGATCACCTTCACCTCCTCGGCGGCGTCCGCGACGGTCGGCGGTCCTCCCTACACCCCTTCCGCGAGCGCCTCCTCGGGCCTGTCCGTGTCGTTCTCGTCGAGCACTCCGGGCGTCTGCTCGGTGGAAGGGTCGAGCGTCAGCTTCGTGGGTCCCGGTACCTGCACGATCGCGGCCGACCAGCCCGGCAGTCAGAGCTTCGAAGCCGCGCCGGAGGTGAGCCAGAGCTTCACCGTGACCGCCGCCCCGCAACTTGCGCCGGAACTTCCGGGAGCCCCGTCCGGCGGCCCCGGCAGCTCCTCGGAAACACTCTCCTTCACGACCACCCCCACCCCGACGCCGAGCAGCCTGGCGGTGGTCGGGCGGCCCCGGGTCAACTCCCATACCGGCGGGGTCACGTTCGTCGTGTCGGTCTCGGGCGCCGGCACGCTCAGCTGGCTGCTGACCTTCCGGAACGGCAACCTCGGGGCCGTGCGGGCGGGAGCCTCCAAGTTCGCCGATGGGCACATGCGCACGACCGGCCCCGGAAAGGTCACCTTCACGGCGCGTCCCGGGGCGCTCGCCCGCGAGGCCCTGAGGGCGGCGGCCGCCAGGAAGAAGCAGCTCAAGCTGCAGGCAACCCTCACCTTCCTGGGGACCTCGGCCGGGAAGCCGGTCTCGCAGACACGGGTCGTGGCCGACCGCGTCCTGCACTAGCCCGATTCGCAGCTAGCCTTGCCGGTCAGCTGTGCAGGACCTCGACGCCTACCTCTCCCGGATCGGACTCGCGGGGCGCCCCTCGCTGGCGGAGCTGCACCGTGCCCACGTCAGCTCGATCGCGTTCGAGAACCTCCAGTCCCACGGCGGCGAGCCGGTGTCGCTGGCGCTCTCGGACCTGGAGCGCAAGATCGTCGGGTCCGGCCGCGGCGGCTACTGCTTCGAGCACAACCTGCTGTTCGCCGCCGCCCTGCAGGAGCTCGGCTTGGAGGTGGAGCCGATGCTGGCCCGCGTCAGGTGGGCGGCCCCGCCCGGCACCGTCAGACCCCGCGGTCACCTGCTGCTGCGGGTCACGGGGGAGGGGGGCGTGTGGCACGCCGACGTCGGCTTCGGCGCGGGCACGCTGCTGGAGCCGATCCCGTTCGGCCCGGGCGAGGAGCACGAGCAGGCGGGTTGGCGCTACCGGGTCGTCCAGGACGGCGAGGAGCTGGTCCTGCAGAGCGTGTTGGAGGGGCGGTGGAGCGACCTGTACGCGTTCATCCCCAAACCGGCACCGCTCGTGGACCTCGAGACGAGCAACTGGTTCACCTGCACCCACCCGGCCTCCCCGTTCGTGACCGGGCTGCTGATCGCATCTCAGAGCGCGGACGGGACCCGCACCACCCTCAGCGACTGGGGCGAGCTGGGGCTGGCCGAGCAGACCCCGGCCGGGCGCACGGTCACCCCCGTCGAGCGCGCACAGCTTCCACGGCTCCTGTCGGAGCGCTTCGGTCTCGACGGCTTCACGCTCGACGGCTCCGGACGGGTCGTCCGGGCGGCCTCGTAGGGGCGGCCCGGAGGCGCCGTTGACGGCGCCCGCGAGCTAGTCCGGTCCGAGCGCCGAGTACAGTTTCGCGACCTCGGCCACGGCCGGCTTGGCGAGCCCCCCGTAGTTGAACAGGCCCTTCTGGCTGAGGGCCTCGATCAGCTTCAGGTGGGGGATCTTTTTTTTGATC
Source organism: Solirubrobacteraceae bacterium (assembly GCA_035506775.1). Taxonomy (GTDB): domain Bacteria; phylum Actinomycetota; class Thermoleophilia; order Solirubrobacterales; family Solirubrobacteraceae; genus Palsa-744. Next base: position 16,852 of record DATJOU010000235.1, read on the forward strand.
GAGCCGCCCTGGAAGGTGGGGTTCAGGGGGTAGTCGCGCAGCAGCCAGATCATCATCGCCGTCAGAGAGTGGTCCGCCGCGTACACGGCGATGTGCTCCGCCAGCAGACGGGACTGGTAGGAGTAGGAGCCCGGCGCCCCGCCCGGGTTGAGGTCATTCGATTCCGCCCCGAACTCGCTGATCACGAGCACCCTGCCCGGGAACGTGTTCTGCATCGCCGCCAGCCGCGAGCGCATCAGCGCCGCGAGCTGGGAGGGGGAGTCTTCGGGCGAGTCGTACCAGCCGCTGTAGTCGGTCTCGGCGATCGCGTCGATGCCGTTGTAGAGCGGCCCGGGAGTCCCCTTGGGCGGGTGGTCTCCCCAGATGTCCACCCCCACCAGCCGGGTGGGGTCATAGCCGTGCAGCCAGTGGGCGGTGTTCTGCACGTAGTCGACCTCGGCCCGGTCGCGTCCGTTCTCGGCGATCTCGTCGGACAGGTTCCAGGCGAAGATCGAGGGGTGCAGGATCGCGCTGCGCACGGCGAGGCGGGCCTGTGCTTCGGCTTCGGCCAGCAGCCGGGGGGTGGTCGAGTACCAGTTCCCCGCCCCTTCGACCGGCCCCACGCCCTGCCACACGAGGATCCCGGCCCGGTCCAGCCGTTCCAACAGCCCCGGGTCCACCGGGTGCTGGGAGCGCACCACGTTGGCGTGGATCTGCTCGAGCTCGCCCACGATCCGTTCCTCGTCGGACGGGGTCAGGGCGTCCCCGTGGTCGACCGCGTCGGCCTGTACGGAGGCGCCGTGGAGCTTCAGCAGCACGCCGTTCAGGTACACGTGGCCCCCGTGCCAGGTGAGCTGGCGCAGGCCGACGTGGGCCGCGTAGGTGCTCTCGCCGGGCACTTCGAGCGACAGCGTGTACATGTTGGGGTGACCGATCCCCCACAGCGCCGGGTCGGCGATCACGACCGTGGCCGTGTCGGTGGCCGTCTGACCGTGGGCCAGGTTCAGGGCGTGGAAGGCCAGCGGGATCTGTTCGGAGTAGCGCGTGAGCGTCCCGGTGGGGGTGATCGTGCGGGCGGGGCCGTCGTTGTGGACCGACACCGTGAGGCGAACGTGGGCCGGCCCGGCGGCGGGGTCCGATTGCGGGAGCGTCGTCTGGATCGTCGGCAGGGAGAGCTCGCTGGCCCCGATCTTGCGCACGGTCACTTCGCCGTCGATGCCGCCCCAGTTGAACCAGGTGCGGTGGAACCCTTCCTTGGCCTGCTGTTCGGGGTTTCGCCAGTCGACCCGCACCACCACCGTGTGCACGCCGGCGGTCAAGTTGCTCCGGAATTCGAACGGCAGGTAGGAGCCATGGTGGGACCCGAGCGGCTTGCCGTCGAGCCACACCTGGGCGAGATAGTTGGCCGACTGGAAGCTGAGCGCGTATATCCCCGCCGTTTCGGCCTGGAAGGTCGTGCGGTACCACGCCACCGAGCCGTCGTAGTTGACCGCCCCGGCGGCGCCCGCGTAGGGCCGCGGCTCGACCACGTTGGGGACGCTCACGGTCGAGCCACCGAAGCCGCCCCGCTGGAAGCCGAGGCGCAATCCGTGGTTGTGGGGGTCCTTGTCCAGGATCCAGTCGCGCAGCGGAACGCGCCCGCCGGGCCCTTCGTAGATCAGCGGTGCGCCGGAGGGCTCCTGGGCGGAGACCTGGCCGGGGAGGGGGACCGCGAGCGCCAGGGCGAGCACCCCCGCCAGCACCAGCGGGATCCTGATCGGGAATCTCAGCAAGCTGAACCTTCAACAAGCTGGGCGGGCGATCGGAGCGCGTCCGCGGCGAGCAGTTGCTCGAGCACCATCAGCGCGCCTGCCTTCGACAGCGGCTCGTTGAGGTTTCCGCACTTGGGGGACTGCACGCACGACGGGCACCCCCCGCTGCAGGGGCACTCGGCGATCAGCCGGCGGGCGTCGGCGCACAGCTCCTCGAAGCGGGTGAACGCGATCCTCGCGATGCCGATCCCGCCGGGGTGGCCGTCGTAGATGAAGATCGTCGGGTTGCCGGTCTGGGAGTGGAGGTTGGTGGACAGCCCACCGATGTCCCAGCGGTCGCACATCGCCAGCAGCGGCAGCACCGCGATCTGCGCGTGCTCGGTGGCGTGGAGGGCCCCGAGCACCGCCTCGACCGGGAGCTCCGACCGTCCGAGCGAGCCCGCCCAGGGCAGCTCGAACCACAGCGCCTGGGTCTCGAAGCTGGTGGGTGGGAGGTCGAGCGCGAGCAGCTCCAGCGGGGTGTGGTCGGAGAGGCTCCGCCGCTGGTAGGCGAGAACCGTCTCGGTCACGCTCACCTCGCCGAAGGACAGCGTCACCCCGAGCACCTCACGACGGTCGAGCAGCCCCCCGATCTCGGTGTCGGTGGCCCGCTTGGGCTGCGTGTACCAGTCCCCACGGAAGGGCGCCACCAGC